>CAIQQR010000102.1 GCA_903874055.1 uncultured Bacteroidota bacterium
AATGTGAAGGATGATAAGGCCATGGTGGGCGGTTTCACCGAGCTAAATGGACAAACAGTGATGATGATTGGCCAGCAAAAGGGTAGTAATACCAAGGCGCGTCAAATGAGAAACTTTGGAATGGCGAACCCCGAAGGCTATCGAAAAGCCCTTAGATTGATGAAATTGGCCGAAAAATTCAATAAGCCTGTAGTTTGTTTGATTGATACTCCAGGTGCATTTCCGGGCTTAGAAGCCGAAGAAAGAGGCCAGGGTGAGGCCATTGCGCGTAATATTTACGAAATGGTGCGTTTACAGGTGCCTATTATCATTTGTATCATTGGTGAGGGTGCTAGCGGCGGTGCTTTAGGTATTGGCATTGGTGACAAAACCTTGATGATGGAAAATACTTGGTATACGGTGATTTCTCCAGAAAGTTGTAGTTCTATTTTATGGAGAAGTTGGGATAAAAAGGAGCTTGCAGCGGAGCAATTAAAGTTGACAGCCAATGATATGAAGGGTTTTGGTTTGATTGATGAAATTGTTCCAGAGCCATTTGGTGGTGCTCATTGGAGTTATCTAGAAGCAGCGGCTATTTTAAAAGAAAAAATTGTTGCAGCTTTAAATGAAGTTAAAGATATTGCACCTGCAAAAAGAGTAGAAGATCGTATTGAAAAGTATAGTAAAATGGGCTTCTGGGAAGAAGCTTTATAATTAAATATATCCTAACCCTACATGTTAAGACAAACCCTAAAAGGAACAGGTGTAGCATTAGTTACTCCGTTTAAAAAAGACAAAAGCATTGACTTTGCTGCACTTGAAAATTTAATTGATATTCAAATAGCTGGCGGTCTTGATTATATTGTAACCCTTGGTACTACTGGTGAATCGGTAGTATTATCTGCCGAAGAAAAAGTGGAAGTATTTAATTGCACTGTTGCCAAAGTAAATGGCCGCGTTCCAATTGTAATTGGTATCGGTGGAAATAATACAGCGGAAGTGATTAAATCATTTAGAAAGTTTGATTTAAGTAAAGTAGAAGCTATTTTAAGTGTTACCCCTTATTATAACAAACCATCACAGGAAGGATTGTATCAGCATTATGTTGCTTTGGCGGATGCAGCACCTAAACCTATTTTATTATACAATGTGCCTGGAAGAACAGGACGTAATATGTCCGCTGCAACTACTTTGCGTTTAGCTGTGCATCCTAATATTGGGGGCATTAAAGAAGCGGGTCCTGAGATGGCTCAAACTATTGATATTTTAAAAGACCGTCCTAGCGACTTTTTAGTAGTGAGTGGGGATGATGAAATTGTAATGGCACAAATTGCTTGTGGTATGGATGGAGTGATTAGTGTTGCTGCGAATGCATTTCCGAAGCCATTTAGCGATATGATTCGTTATTGCATGGCGGGTGATTTTAGCATGGCAAAACGCTTGAATGATTTAATGGTAGAAGGGTATACCTACATGTATGCCGAAAACAATCCTTCAGGTATTAAAGCATTTTTAGCAGAGCAGGGTGTCATTGAAAATGAATTTAGATTACCCTTGGTGCCAGTGAGTGCAGGTTTGCAAAAAAGAATTCACGATTATTTGCAAAAGTATTTTGCTTAATTCAACTTTTGCTTAATCGCTTGTAGTTTCATTAAAGCTTCCACAGGTGTTAAATTATTAATGTCAATTTCAGATAATTCTTTTCGGATGGACTCAAAAGTTTCGGTGTGTGCATCAAATATTGATAATTGAAATTGATCTGTTGATGCAGCAGCAATAGGTGTATTATTGGTGTTGCCCGCATTTTTTAATTCCATCTCTTTTAAAATATCATTCGCTCTATTCACTAAAATATTTGGCATACCGGCCATTTTAGCTACATGAATACCAAAACTATGGGTACTTCCTCCTTTTGTTAATTTGCGCAAGAAAATAATTTTATTGCCAAATTCCTTATGACTAACATGAAAGTTGTGCACGGTTGGTAATTGAGCTTCCAAATCATTCAATTCATGATAGTGTGTAGCAAATAATGTTTTTGGCTTAGCAGGGGACTGGTACAAATATTCAACAATACTCCATGCAATGGAAATACCATCGTAGGTACTGGTTCCACGTCCAATTTCATCTAATAAAATCAAACTACGCGGACTAATATTATTTAAGATACTCGCGGTTTCAATCATCTCCACCATAAACGTGGATTCACCCGCACTTAAATTATCATTTGCACCAACACGTGTAAATATTTTATCCGTTAACGGAACCGAAGCGGCGGTAGCTGGAACATAGGAGCCCATATGTGCCATTAAAGTAATGAGTGCAGTTTGTCTTAGCACGGCACTTTTACCACTCATATTGGGTCCAGTTAAAATAATAATTTGTTGCGTACTAGGATCCAAATAAACATCATTGGGGATATAGCTTTGGTCAATGGCTAGGGTTTGTTCAATAACTGGGTGACGGCCTGCTTCAATATTTAATACTGTGTTCTCTGTAATACTTGGCTTGCAATATTTTTGTGTTTTTGCAATGGAAGCAAAACAAATTAAACAGTCCAATACCCCAATCCATTGGCCATTTTTTTGAAGCAGATTCATTTCCTTCAAAACCTCATCAATTAACCTTTGGTACAGTTGAGTTTCAAGGGTTAATATTTTATCTTCTGCTCCTAAAATCTTTTCCTCATATACTTTTAACTCTGGCGTAATATAACGCTCTGCAGTTGTCAATGTTTGTTTACGTATCCACTCTGATGGTACTTTATCTTTATGTGCATGGGTTACTTCTAAATAATATCCATACACATTATTATATCCAATTTTTAAAGAAGAAATGCCTGTGATTTCTGCTTCTTTATTTTGAAGTTGTGTCAAATATTCTTTTCCACCACTGGAGATATTTCTTAACTCATCTAATTCTGTATTCACACCTTCTTTTATAAAACCACCTTTCACAGCTGTTGCAGGAGGTTGTTCAATTAAGGTTTCTAATATGGCTTTTTTGGAATGGGCACAAATGTCTAATTCTGAACTAATATGTTGTAAGTAATTATTTTCAATCCCAGAAAGTTCCTGTTGTATAGTTTCAATAGCCTCTAGTGATTTAGCCAATTGTATAAACTCACGAGGTTGTAATTTTCTGGTAGATAATTTGCTTGACAATCTTTCCAAATCACCACATGATTCAATCAATGCACTAATGCTTTGCGCTTTATCATAGTTGGTAAGTAAGGTTTCAACAGCATCTAATCGGTTGTTAATTTGTGTTACAGATTGCAAAGGGAATATTAGCCAACGTTTTAGCAAACGTGCACCCATGGGGCTTTTGGTGTTATCCATTACTTCCAATAATCCTTTACGGTCTGCACCATTTCCAATTAATTCTAAATTGCGAATGGTAAATTTATCCATCCATAAAATTTCTTCTCTATCAATACGACCAATTTTATGAATATGTGAGAGATGAGGATGTTCGGTTTCTTTTAAATAATGCAAAATAGCACCCGCAGCAATAATTCCTTTGGTTAATCCTTCAATACCAAAACCTTTTAAGGAGGTAGTTTGAAATTGTTTAAACAATAAATCGGTTGCGAAGGGTTCATCAAAAATCCAACTATCTAATCCGTAAGTGTAAAAACTATTTCCAAAGGTTTCTTTAAATGCAGTTTGATAGTTTTTAGGGTATAAAATTTCTGCAGGTTGTAAACTTTGCAATAATTTATCTAAATATTCAGTGTTGCCCTCGGCCAATAAAAATTCTCCAGTGGTAATATCTAAAAAGGCTACACCTCCTAGTTCTTTTTCAACAAAAACAGCAGCCAAGAAATTATTGTTTTTATGTTCTAATAATTTATCGTTGGTTGCAATACCCGGAGTAAGCATATCTGTAACGCCACGCTTTACAATTCCTTTTACCGATTTTGGATCTTCCAATTGGTCACAAATGGCTACACGATATCCCGCTTTTACCAATTTGTGTAAATAAGTATCCAAAGAGTGGTGTGGGAAACCTGCTAATTCGCTAGAGGATGCCGAACCATTATTTCGTTTTGTTAAGGTAATGCCTAATACTTTTGAAGCAATCACTGCATCTTCCCCAAATGTTTCATAAAAATCACCCACTCTAAACAACAAAATAGCATCGGGATATTTTTGTTTAATAGCCCTATGTTGCTGCATTAGAGGAGTTTCTGCACTAGATTTTGCCATGGCAACAAACCTACATAATTTTTTTAATATTCGAAAAGCGTACTTTTGCAGATATGCGCAAACTTACAATGGACGAATTGGGGAGAAAGTCGGTAGCCGACTTTAAAATGGCCAATAAAACGCCAATTGTGGTTGTGATGGACAATATCCGTAGTATGCACAATGTGGGAAGCGTATTTAGAACCTCGGACGGCTTTTTAATGGATGGGATTTTTCTGTGTGGGTTTACTCCGCAGCCTCCGCATAGGGATATTCATAAAACGGCTTTGGGTTCCACCGAAACAGTAGATTGGATCCATTATGAAAACACTACCGATGCTGTAAATGAATTAAAAAACAAGGGGTATAAAGTATATGCGATTGAACAAACGGAGGGAAGCATTTCCTTAGAAAAATTCAAAGCATTAAATCCTGAGGTGGCTAATTTTCCAATGGCCTTTGTTTTTGGGAATGAAGTGGATGGGGTAGACGAACAAGTAATAGCTTTATGTGATGGAGTAATTGAAATTCCGCAATGGGGCATGAAGCATTCATTAAATATTTCAGTGGCAGCTGCTATAGTGTTGTGGGAGTTTGTGAGGTAGACGATAAAAGTAAAATTTTAAAAATAGAAAATTAAGACATGAGTGGAGTTAAAAATTATTTGAGTTTAGTGAAGTTTTCACATACCATTTTTGCAATGCCATTTGCATTAATTGGTTTTGTGTTAGGTATTAAGCATATGGACGATTTGCATACTCCTGCCGAGCATGGATTAAAAACTTTTTTATTGGTATTATTGTGTATGGTCACTGCGCGTTCTACTGCCATGGCCTTTAATCGCTATTTAGACAGGCATTTTGATAAACTCAATCCACGCACTGCCATAAGAGAAATTCCTGCAGGGATCATTAAAGCAGAAAAAGCATTGTTGTTTATTATTATCAATGCTACTTTATTTGTGGTAGCTACTTATTTTATCAATCCCATTTGTTTTTATTTGTCACCAGTTGCATTATTTGTAATCTTGTTTTATAGCTATACAAAAAGGTTCACTTATTTATGTCATTTGGTTTTAGGGGTTGGCTTATCCTTAGCACCCATTGGGGCTTACTTAGCAGTTACAGGAAGCTTTGCATTATTACCATTGTTATTTTCCTTTGCGGTGGTTTTTTGGGTAAGTGGATTTGATATTATTTATGCATTACAGGATATCGATTTTGATAAATCACAATCACTGTATTCCATTCCAAGTTATTGGGGTTTGCAACAAGCATTAAATATTGCAAGGGTGTTGCATATTTTTTCTGCTGCATTTATAATAGCTGCTTACTTTGTTGGCGGTTTTAATTTTATTTATTTAGGCGGAATGCTTGTATTTATTGGAATGCTATTATACCAGCATAGTATTGTAAAGCCCAATGATTTAAGTAAAGTGAATATTGCTTTTATGACTGCCAATGGGATTGCGAGTATTGTTTTTAGTGTATTTGTAATTGCCTCATTAATTGTACAAATAATAGCTAATATTCCATCGGCTATTATAAAATCTTAAATTCAAATAGGTGCCCAGAATCATTTGTATAGACTACGGCGGAAAAAGATGCGGATTGGCAGTAACCGATCCATTACAAATTATTGCCACTGCTTTAACCACTGTTGCCACTAAGGAATTGTACACTTATTTAACTGCTTATTTTGCCAAAGAGCCGGTTGAATTAATTTTAATTGGGGAGCCCTTAAATTTAGACGATTCGCCAACACATGCTACACCATTGGTTAAAAAAGCCATTGTGGAGTTAACTAAAAAATTTCCACTTATTCCGATACAAACCGTAGACGAACGTTTTAGTTCCAAGAACGCAGTGAGGGCCATGGTGGAAATGGGTATGAAAAAAAAGGATCGACAGGATAAGAAAAATGTGGATCAAATTGCGGCGACCATTCTATTGCAGGAATATTTAACAAATCGTTCCTAATTCAATCTAATCTAAGGGTGTTATTCCCCATTTATTTCTACCTTTGCGTTTATTACAAACACCTATTATGATTTTACCTATTGTGGCATACGGTGCTTCCGTTTTGAGAAAAGTGTGTGATCCTATCGAACCCGATTACCCTAATATCAATGTATTAATTGAGGATATGTGGGAAACCATGTATGAAAGTAATGGAGTAGGTCTTGCTGCACCACAAATTAATAAGCATATCAGATTGTTTGTAGTAGATAGTGCACAAATTTTTGCAAATGCCGAGCCAGAAGATGAAACCTATGCCGATGCGCCTGGTCTTAAAAGAGCGTTTATTAATGCACAAATAGTGGAGTTGAGTGGTAAGGAGTGGGTATACAATGAAGGTTGTTTAAGCATCCCGAAAATTAGAGAGGATGTATTGCGTCATGAAAATGTAATCCTGTCTTATTTGGATGAAAACTTTCAACCTCATACCGAAACTTTTACTGGAATGACTGCAAGAGTTATTTTGCATGAGTACGACCATATTGAAGGAAAATTATTTATTGATTATGTAAAGCCTTTAAAGCGAAAAATGTTGCAAGGTAAATTAAATGATATCAATAAAGGGAAAGTAAGAGTAGATTACAAAATGATTCAACTTAAATAATGCAAGCAAATTCCTATATCAACAAAATAGTTGCGATAAAAAAAATTTGCTGGGCATTCATCATATTTTTATTGATAAGTCCGCTTTTTGTTAAAGCACAGGACACAACCTTAAAGGAGGATGGTTTAAATTTTACTTTATCTGATGCCATTGTTCGAAATCACTTTGATTATAAAGCCATTTTACAAAGAATAAAAGAGGATACTAGTTTTTATAAAGCTTTTAAAACCCTTCGTACCATTGGTTATTCTTCCTACAATCATATCGAGATGAAAAATAAGGAAGGTCGTATGTTAGCTTCACTTGATAGTAAAACGAGACAAAATCATATGGGTGATTGTAGAACCATGGATGTTTTGCAGGAAACAATTACGGGTGATTTAAGAAAAGCAGATGGCTCTTATAATTATATGACACCATCACTTTATGCAAGTTTATTTTTCACCAAAGGACAAATTTGTGGAGAGACCAATGTAGTGGCAGGTAAAAAAAGAGTAGTGAGTGGAACGGGTATTGAAAAAGCAAAAGAGCAATTAAAAATGTTATTTTTTAATCCAGGTAAAAAAATTCCCGGAATTCCATTTGTTGGGAATAAGTTGGATTTATATGACGAGACTGCGCATGAATTGTACGATTATAAATTAGACTATGTCGAATACCAAGGCCAGTTGGTTTATATGTTTGAAGTAAAACCAAAAGCAGATCTTGGATTTTTTGCAAAGAACGATGTAGTCGTTGATCAAATGACTACTTGGTTTAATCCTAAAACCTTAGAAGTGCTTGGTCGTAATTATGCGCTATCTTATAAAGCAGGAGTATACGATTTTGATGTGGCTATGGAAGTGGAGATGACTTATTTTAATGGTCAATTGGTGCCTAAAACTTTAAGGTATAAAGGAAACTGGGATGTTGCATTTAAAAAGAGAGAGATAGGCTTGTTTACTGCAACTTTATTTGATTTTAATAAAGGAAATTAAACTTGTAAGAACGAAGTTTCAATCAATTTTACTACTTCCACTAAACTTCCTGTTTCAGCAAAAGTGGCTAGCTGTCTGTCAGCACCTGTCCCAGTTTTAAATATGTCTTTTACTTTTTCAACATGGTGTCTACTTCCCAATTCATCCACTACACCATCTACAAATTCAAGTAATTCATCAATCAATTCAATCACGGGCACTTCTTTTTCTTGTCCAAAGTCAATTAACATACCGTCAATTCCATAACGACTTGCACGCCATTTGTTTTCGTTAATTAAAGCACGTTGGTAATTAATGAAATTTATATTTTGACGACGTAGTGCATATATTTTTGCGCAGATGGCTTGAAACAATGCAGTAATGGTAATGGTTTCCTGCACCGTCATGGGGATATCACAAATTCTAAATTCAATGGTATTGTAAACAGGATGCACACGAAGGTCCCACCATATTTTTTTTGCATCGTCAATGCAATTTGTTTTGATTAACAATTGCACGAAATTGTCATACGCTTCAATGCTTTCAAAGTAATCTGGTATACCTGTTCTTGGGAATTTATCAAATACTTTTGAACGATACGATTTATAACCTGTGTTACGTGATTCCCAAAAAGGGGAGTTCGTACTTAATGCATAAATATGTGGTAAAAAATACCTTGCAGTATTAGCAATATGGATTGCCATTTTGCGGTCTTCGATACCCACATGTACATGAAGCCCAAAAATTAAATTACTACGTGCAGCTTGTTGCAATTCATTTAATAAGTCCTGATATCTTGAGCTATCTGAAATTAATTGTTTTTCCCACAAACTAAAAGGGTGTGTGCCCGATGCTCCAATACTATATCCAAGGTCATTTGCAATTTTTGCAACACCGGATCTTAAAGATAAAATTTCATCAAAAGCTTCGTCTGCATTCTTGCAAATTGCACTACCTACTTCCACCACGGCTTGGTGCATTTCGGCCTTTATTTTATCCTGAAATAGTTTTTGTCCTTCATTGACAATAGAGCGCTGATGGCTTTTTAGTTCCTTTGTAGAAGGGTCTAAAATCATGTATTCTTCTTCTACCCCTATGGTAAATTGTTGTAAGCTAGCCATCGCTATAAAAATAAGCATTTTTTACCATACATAAAAATACCCCCAACACTTGGCCGGGGGTATCGTACAAACTAACAATAAGGGGATAGTAATTATTTCAATTTTATTTAACGATGGTAAGAGTTCTCCGTTTCGTTTTCTCTTTCTTTATCGTAAGCTTTAATAATGGCTTTTACTAATTTATGTCTTACTACGTCTTCCTCGTCTAATTGAATATGTGAGATGCCTTCGATGTTGCTTAAAATACGTACTGCTTTTTCTAAACCACTACGTTGGTTACGCGGCAAATCTACCTGCGTAGGGTCACCAGTGATAATGGCTTTGGCATTAGATCCAATACGTGTTAAGAACATTTTAATTTGTAAGTCATTCGCATTTTGAGATTCATCCAAAATGATAAACGCATTGTCTAATGTACGACCACGCATGTAAGCAAGTGGAGCTATCTCAATGGTGCGTGTGGACATATAGTAACCTAATTTATCAGCAGGAATCATATCGTCCAGTGCATCATATAAAGGGCGTAAGTAAGGATCAATTTTTTCTTTTAAATCACCTGGTAAAAAACCTAAGCTTTCACCGGCTTCTACCGCAGGGCGCGTTAAAATAATTTTCTTTACAATTTTATTTTTCAATGCCCTTACTGCTAAGGCAACAGCTGTATAGGTTTTACCTGTACCTGCTGGTCCAATTGCAAAAACAATATCGTTTTTATCTGCAGCAGTAACCATTTTTTTCTGATTGGCTGTACGGGCTCTAACTGTTTTACCGTTAGGGCCAAACACCAATACTTCATTCGGATTTTTGTCCACAAAATTGTCAATCACTTCAGCATCATCGCCGCCTAAGATTTGTTCAAAATAATTTTCAGACAAATGCCCATTACGTTCCATGTATTGGATAATGAGCGTAATTTTTTCTTTAGCCAATTCAATTTGTTCTGGTGCACCGCTTAGTTTAATTTGGGTGCCTCTTGATAAGATTTTTAAAAGTGGAAACTTCTTTTTTAAAATGTCAAACTTGGAGTTGTTGACACCGAAAAACTCAATCGGGTTTACGGTATCTAAATTGATGATGGTTTCAGTCAATGGATTAGATTTAATTGGTTAGGGTAGTAATTCAATCAACTAACACAATTTAATTAAGGAAGTTCAAAAATACAAGGGCTAAATACGCACAAATGTGGATTACTTAATTGATAACATTAAGTTCATAAAATAGTAAAACTGCGTTAAAATTAAAACAACGAACTATGCGTTTTTTAAAGTAATAATCATAGCCTTTGGGTCGGCTGCTTTAAATACAGTGGTTCCTGCAACCAATACATCGGCCCCTGCTTTCACCAAAGCGCCTGCATTGTTTTCGGTAACACCACCATCAATTTCAATTAAAGTGGCTGCACCTGCGTTCGCAATAATTTGTTTTAGGGCACGCACTTTTTCGTAAGTATGTTCTATAAATTTTTGTCCTCCAAAACCAGGGTTCACACTCATCACACAAACCACATCAATATCTTTTATAACATCTTTCAATAAATCAACCGAAGTATGTGGGTTAATGGCAACACCCGCTTTCATACCCTGTGCTTTTATTTGTTGTAGAGTGCTATGTAAATGAGGACAAGCTTCAAAATGCACCGTTAAAATATCGGCACCCGCTTTTTTAAAATCGGCTATGTATTTTTCGGGATGCACAATCATCAAATGCACATCCATCACTTTGGTAGTTGTTTTTTTGATTTGCTCAATTACTGGCAATCCGTAACTAATATTTGGAACAAAACTTCCGTCCATCACATCCAAATGAAACCAAGCAGCTTCACTTTCATTGAGCATTTCACATGCTTTACCTAAATTCAAAAAATCTGCAGCTAATAATGAGGGAGCAATGATGGCCATAGGATGTATTTGTTACAAAATTAAGTACTTTTGGGCTCAATTTTATAAGTATATGAAAAAGTTAATGCTCATGATAGCGGCTTTAGTAAGCCTTACTTCCGCTATTGCTCAAAAGGATTCAGTATTTGTGGGTTTTGCTAAAAAAGATTCTATCTTATTTGCGGGCGAAAAACATTTTAAAAATATTATTCAACTAACAAATAGTGGTGATAATGCCGAGGCTTATTGGAGCTTTGATAGTAAGCGTATTACTTTTCAGAGAACAAATCCAAAGGAAGGTTTAATGTGTGATCAGATATTTATGGGGGTAGTGCCAACAAATAGTACTACACCATTTACTTATAAATCCATAAGTGGTGGAAAGGGGAGAACTACCTGTTCCTATTTCACAAAGGATGGTGCACACATTATATATGCATCTACAAAAGGCGGTGGTGATGAATGTCCTCCAACAGTGGATCGTGCTAAGTATGGCAATAAATACATTTGGCCACTTTATAATACCTATGACATTTTTATGGCGGATACCAATGGAGTTGTTCAAAAGCAATTGACCCATTCAAAAGGCTATGATGCAGAAGGTACTTTATCTTATGATGGCAAAAAGATGATTTACTGTAGCGACAAAGACGGAGACTTGGATTTATATGTAATGGATTTGACCACAGGAACTGAAAAGAAAGTAACCAATACATTAGGATATGATGGGGGTGCATGGTTTAGTCCAGATGGTACTAAAATTGTTTGGAGAGCAAGTCGTCCTAAAACAGAAACTGAAATTGCTGAGTATAAGGCATTATTAAAAGAAGATTTGGTAGCGCCAACAAGTATGGAGGTATTTATTGCCAATGCGGATGGTTCAGATGCAAAACAAATTACCCATTTGGGTCAAGCCAATTGGGCACCTAATTTTACGCCAGACGGCAAGCATATCATTTTTTGTAGCAACCATGAGTATAAATATGGTTTCCCTTTTAATATGTACCTAATGGATTTAGAGGGTAATCATATCGAAAAAATAAGCCGTGATAAAGGATTTGACGCTTTCCCGATGTTTAGTCCAGATGGTAAAAAAATTATGTTTTCCTCTAATAGAAATAATGGGGGAACGCATGACACGAATCTATTTGTAGCAGATTGGGTAGATTAATCGTAATTTAGCCAACATTCTAATTAAAAAATTAAATATATGTATACAGGGTTACTTCACTTACATAACTTATTAAGATGGGTAATTTTAATTGCCTTAATCTTAACAATTCTAAACTTATTCCTAAAAAAGGATGCCCTTAAAACCAGCAAGGTTTTATTAATAAGCGCACATTCTACATTAATATTGGGTTTATACCAGTACTTTTTTGGATCAGTTGGGTTTCAATTAATAAAGTCTGCGGCGGGTGGCATGAAGGATGTGATGAAGGATGCAGCAAGTCGTTTTTGGGCAGTTGAACACGCTTTTTCTATGATTTTAGCCATTGTTTTTATCACCATTGGTCATATCAAGTTAAAAAAGACAGGGAAAACCAATCCAAGCCTTGTATTTTTCATTTTAGCCCTTGTTTTAATCCTTTTAATGACTCCTTGGCCGTTTAAAGCTGGAGTAGGTCGCCCTTGGTATCCAGGAGCTAGCATGTAACATTTTTATAACTAACTGATTATCAACGATTTTTTAAGGAGAAGCGTCGCTTCTCCTTTTATTTTCTACTTTTTTCAATATTTCGCTGGTAATTTTTCTTAATTCCATTCATTTCCATATCTTTGCAACCCCAAAATAAGTATGTCAAAACAACCGCTGATTAAACAAGATGGAGTAATTATTGAAGCACTGAGCAATGCTATGTTCAGAGTTAAGCTTGAAAATGGTCACGAAATCTTAGCAACAATTTCTGGAAAAATGCGAATGCACTATATCAGAATTTTGCCTGGAGATAAAGTAGGTGTGGAGATGAGTCCATATGACTTAACGAGGGGCAGAATTATATTTAGACATAAGTAACAGAAGAATAATTTTTTAAAAACAAAAAGATGAAAGTTAGAGCATCTATCAAAAAACGTAGTGCCGATTGTAAAATCGTGAAGCGTAAAGGCGTATTATTTGTGATCAACAAAAAAAACCCTCGCTTTAAGCAAAGACAAGGATAGTAAGGCTTTTAGCGGAGACGCTAAAGTTTTAAAAAAACAAAAATTAAAATAAAAAACAAGTTTTAGCATATGGCTCGTATTGCCGGTATAGACTTACCAAAAAACAAAAGAGGAGAAATTGGACTACAGTACATTTTCGGTATTGGACATTCAACTGCTCAGTACATCTTAGACAAAGCAAACATCAGTTACGATAAAAAAGTAAATGAGTGGAATGACGAAGAGCAAACAGCTATTCGTAATATCATTAACGCTGAATTCACAGTAGAAGGTGCTTTACGTAGTGAAGTTTCTATGAGCATTAAGCGTTTATTAGATATCGCTTGTTACCGTGGTTTACGTCACAGAAAAGGTTTACCTGTTCGTGGCCAAAGAACTAAAACTAACTCACGTACTCGTAAGGGTAAGCGTAAGACAGTTGCTGGTAAGAAGAAGGTAGCTAAGAAATAATAAAACTTAAAGTAGTCGTCGAAAATTTCGGGGACTACTTTTTGCTATAAAATCCGTTTGAAATTGGATCCTGATTCGCAAGAACTAGGGGAGATTTATCCGGTTTCCGCTTCGGCGGAATTTCAATTTAAATAACCCGCTCTTTTACAAGTGAAAAACAAGTAAAAAAGCACACCTCAAACACAATGGCTAAACCACAAAAAGCACAGAACAGTGCAAAAGCAGCTGCAAAAAAGAGAGTCGTAAAAATCGACGCAGCAGGTGAAGTTCGCATCAGCGCAACTTTCAACAATTTAATCATCGCCTTTACTAACAAAGCAGGCCAAGTAATTAGCTGGAGCAGTGCTGGTAAAATGGGCTTTAGAGGTTCTAAAAAGAACACTCCATATGCAGCTCAAATGGCAGCAGCTGATGCAGCAAAAGTAGCATTAGACGCTGGTGTTAAAAGAGTAGATGTATTCGTAAAAGGACCAGGTTCTGGTCGTGAAGGAGCTATCCGTTCTATTTCACAATCAGGTATCGAAGTAACTTCAATCCGCGACGTGACTCCAATGCCACATAACGGTTGTCGTCCTCCAAAACAAAGAAGAGTATAACACTAACAATATTTCAAAAGGGTATTGCATTCATTTTAGATTTTTACTGATGCTTTACCGTCACCAAAAAATCAAAAACAACAAATTATGGCACGTTACACAGGTCCCAAAACCAAAATTTCCCGCATTTTCGGCGAACCTATCTTAGGAAACGCAAAATGGTTGGGTAAAAACAGCAACCCTCCAGGTCAACACGGTGCACAACGCAAGCGTAAGCAATTAGGAGAGTATGCATTACAGTTAAGAGAAAAGCAAAAAGCTAAATACACTTATGGTGTGTTAGAGCGTCAATTCCGTAAAACATTCGAAGAAGCATCTCGTATTAAAGGTGTTACTGGTGAAAACTTAATCAAATTGTTGGAGTCTCGCTTGGATAACACAATTTTCAGAATGGGATTGGCTGCTAGCCGTCCAGAAGCTCGTCAGTTAGTAGCGCACAAGCATATTTCTGTAAATGGTGATGTAACAAACGTTCCTTCTTACACATGTAAGCCAGGTGATGTTATTACTTACCGTCCAAAGAGTGCACACAATTCTGCTATCGTTAGCAAGCAACGTCCAAGAAACACTAAGTTTAGCTGGGTAGATTGGAATGAAACAACCAACACTGGTACATTCATTGCAATGCCAGAAAGAGAAGCTGTTCCTGAAAATATTAAGGAGCAATTAATCGTTGAATTGTATTCTAAATAGTAGCACTTAACAACATTTCTTCTCACGGGAAGATTCAAACAAAAAAAAGATAACATGGCTATATTAAGTTTTCAAAAACCTGACAAAATTGTTTTACAAAAAGCAAATGACTTTGAAGGACAATTCGAATTCCGTCCATTAGAGCCAGGATTTGGTTTAACATTAGGTAATGCTTTAAGAAGAGTATTATTAAGCTCTTTAGAAGGTTTTGCAATTATAGGTATCAAAATTGAAGGTGTAGATCATGAGTTTGCAACCATTAAAGGAATTACAGAAGATGTAACTGAAATGATCTTAAACTTAAAGCAAGTTCGTTTTAAGCGCAAGGCTGATCAAGATGTAAGTACTGAAAAAATCACTTTATCAATTAAAGGTAGCAGCGAATTTAACGCAGGTCATTTAGGCGAAGCTTCTCAACAGTTTCAAGTAATGAATCCTGAGTTAATTATTTGTACAATGGATCCTTCTGCAAAATTAGAAATCGAAATAACTATTAGCAAAGGCCGTGGTTATATCCCAGCTGAAGAGAATAAGTTAAAAGAAATGCCAATTGGATACATCGCGATTGATTCTATTCATACTCCAATTAAAAATGTAAAGTATGTAATGGAAAACTATCGTGTTGAGCAAAGAACTGACTACGAAAAATTAATTTTAGATGTAGCTACTGATGGAACAATTCATCCTGAAGATGCTGTTAAGCAAGCTTCAAGAATTTTGATCCAACACTTAATGATCATCACAGACGAGAATATCACTTTTGATAATAAAGAAGATAAGAAAGAGGATGTGGTTGATGAGCAAGTATTACAATTAAGAAAAGTATTAAAGACTCCATTAGAGGATTTAGATCTTTCTGTACGTGCGTTCAATTGCTTGAAAGCTGCTAAAATTAACAGCTTGAGCGAATTGGTACAATACGAGCAAGAGGACTTAATGAAGTTCAGAAACTTTGGTCAAAAATCTTTATCTGAAATCGAACAAGTATTAATCGAAAGAGGATTAAGCTTTGGAATGGATTTAGGTAAATTAGGATTAGACAAATTAGATTTACAATAGTCACTTACTAATTAAGTAGATTATTATTTATAACCGAGCTTTCGGGCTCACACCTTACAATTCCTGACACGGTGTAAGGACTAAAATTTAACGTCATGCGTCACGGAGACAAACAAAACAACTTAGGTCGTAAAAAGGCACACAGAGAAGCCTTGTTAAGTAACTTAGCAATTCAGTTAATTACACACAAGCGTATCGTAACTACATTAGCTAAAGCAAAAGCTTTAAGAACATATGTAGAGCCATTAGTTACTAAAACTAAAAAAACGACTACTAAAGAAGAAATCAGCCATAACCACAGAGTGGTGTTCAGTTATTTAAACGACAAAGCAGCTGTGAAAGAATTATTCACTGTTGTAGCGCCAAAAATTGCTGCTCGTCCAGGTGGATATACACGTATCATCAAATTAGGTATTCGTCCAGGTGACAACGCCGAAAAAGCGATGATCGAATTAGTAGACTTCAACGAAATTTACGGTAATTCAATTGCAACTGCAGCTGAACCAGCTAAAAAGACACGTCGAAGCAAAGCAACTGCAGCTCCTAAAACAGCAGCAGAAGCTCCAGCAGCTCCAGAAGCTACTGAAGAAGCAACTGATGCTACACCAGAAGCAGCAGCTGAATAATGGTTAATCTTATTTAACATATAAAGGCAAGACTTTGGTCTTGCCTTTTTTTTGCCTAAATTTGCAACAGATATAATACAAAGTACTCATCCAACATATAATAGCATAATCCAATGACCGCACAACCCGCAATCTTAGTTTTAGCCGATGGCAATGTTTTTCACGGACAAGCATTTGGTAAAATAGGTACCACCACTGGTGAAATTTGTTTTAACACGGGTATGACAGGTTATCAAGAAGTTTTTACAGACCCTAGTTATACGGGCCAGGTAATTATCATGAACAATGTGCACATAGGAAATTACGGAGTAAAAGATACCGACGTAGAAAGTAAGTCGGTTAAAATTCACGGATTAATTGGTAGAAATTTAGAAGAGAAATATTCACGTGCATTGGCTGATGGAAATTTGAATGAATATTTAATTGCAAATAATATTGTTTCCATTGAAGGGTTAGATACAAGAGCATTGGTAGCACATGTAAGAACAAGTGGTGCAATGAACTGTATTATTTCCTCAGATAATTTAGATGTTGAATCTTTAAAAAAGCAATTGGCTCAAGTGCCAAGTATGGATGGATTAGAATTAGCAAGCACAGTAAGTACAAAAGAAATTTATGAATTAGGCGATGTTAATTCTCCTGTAAAGGTTTCTGTACTTGACTTTGGTGTGAAGCATAATATTTTACAATGTTTGGTAGATAGAGGAGTGCATGTAAGAGTGCATCCTGCAAAAACTGATTATGCAACTTTACAAGCATTTAATCCAACTGGATATTTTTTATCTAATGGCCCTGGTGATCCAGCTCCTATGGATTATGCCGTTGCAACTATCAAACAAATTTTAGCGGACAAAAAACCTTTATTCGGAATTTGTTTAGGACATCAATTATTGGCGCGTGCAAATGATATCCCAACTTTTAAAATGCACCATGGTCACCGTGGATTAAATCATCCAGTGAAAAATGTAATTACGGGTAAATCAGAAATTACTACACAAAACCATGGGTTTGGTGTAGATCCCGAAGCAGTAAGAAAGCATGACAATGTGATTGTATCGCATGTGAATTTGAATGATGACTCCATTGAAGGAATCAAATTAAAAGACCGTCCAGCGTTTAGTGTACAATATCATCCTGAAGCAACTCCAGGTCCGCACGATAGCAGATATTTATTTGATGATTTTGTGGCTTTAATGAAAGCGAACTAACTAAACTATTGCAACTATTTTTTAAAAATATTTAAATCAATCACATGCCAAACATAACCATTATCAACGGGCCTAATTTAAACTTATTAGGTAAGCGTGAGCCAGGTGTTTATGGCAATGAAAGCTTTGATGATTTTTTAGTTCAATTAAAGAAAGATTTCCCTCAGGTTAATTTTACTTATTTCCAATCAAATATTGAAGGTGAATTAGTGGATGCCATTCAACAATATGGATTTGATCAAGATGGTATCATCATTAATCCTGCTGCCTATACACATACCTCAGTGGCCATTGGCGATGCCATTGCTGCTATTAAAGTACCAGTGATTGAAGTACATATTAGCAATGTACATGCAAGAGAAGATTTTCGAAAAATTTCCCATGTGTCTGCAAAAGCAGTGGGAAGCATTGTAGGCCTTGGTTTAAAAGGGTATGCATTGGCAACCGAATGGTTTGTTCATAATGCTAAATAATAAATGCTTTTCATTATTCCATTTTAGTATATTCATTCACTAGCATTTTCGTTTCTGCGCTTACCATTTTTAAAGTTTATATTTATTTCAATTATGCCTACATCCGCTACATCGTTTCAAAAAAAAATGTACTGGTTAATAGGTGTAACTATTGTAGTTAAAGTAGTCCTATCTTTTTTTTTAGAGTTAGGCAACGATGAAGTTTACTACTACACTTATGCAGTACAACCCGATTGGAATCATTTTGATCATCCAGGAATGGTAGGGTGGATGATGCGTTTAACAAGTTTAAATTTACATTGGGTAAGTACATTGTCCATGCGTTTAGGAAGTATCATTTGCGCAGGGTTAGCTACCATGGTAATTTTTAAGACAGGTGCCATTATTAAAGATGAAAAAGCAGGGTACATTGCTGCATGGATGTACACGCTTTCTGTTTACACTTCCATTATAGCTGGGTTATTTGTTTTGCCTGATAGTCCACAACTTTTGTTTTTTACATTGAGTATTTATTGGATGACTAATTGGGTAATGCATCCCTTGTTGTTTAAAACAAAGCATTGGTTACTTTTAGGTTTATTAATTGGCTTAGCCACATTAAGTAAAGTGCATGGATTGTATTTATGGGTTGGCTTTGGCGCCTTTTTATTGTTTCATCAAATTAAGACCCTAAAGAATGCGCGTGTATATATAGCCATTTTGATAACCTTGCTTTGTATCCTGCCCATTGTATATTGGAATTTTAAAAATAATTTTATTACTTATCGTTATCACTCACAAAGGGTAATGCATACTGGTTTATTATTAGATAGTTTCTTACAACAAATTGTAGGAGAGATAATTTATCAAAATCCATTGGTGTACTTGGCTACGATGATTGCGTTGTTTAATATCAAAAAAATTAAACTTCAATTATCAGCGTTAAACCAAAATCAAATAATTACGCATAACCATTCAGAGGAGCGTACAATGGGTCCGCAAACTATTAATTTATTGTTGTGGCTTAGCCTCCCTTTGATTTTTACTTTTTGGGCACTGTCTTTATTTAATCCAACCCTGCCACATTGGACGGGTCCGGGGTTTATTGGATTATTTATCATAGCAGGGGTTTATTCGAGTCAGCGATTAGATAACAGCAATCTTAGCAACAAGTCTATGCCATTGGTCTTAAAAGGCGCATTAGGTCTATTGGGAGCCTCTATTTTGGGCTTTTTATCGCTGGTTTATATTTTCCCTAGGCAAATTGGGTCGACTAAAATTGAGAACCTGGGCGAGTATAATCCCATTAATGATGTAACTGGCTGGGAATCGTTTTCGCAGTCCTTTGCTAAAATTGTTGCGCAGGATATAAAGTTGGGATTAATGAAAGACGCCGATCCAATTATCACACATAAATGGTTTCCTGCTGGTCATATTTTATTTTATACAGCAAAGCCATTGAATAAGCGCGTTATTGCAATTGGTAGTTTGGAAGACATTCACAAGTTTGCTTGGTTAAATAAAGCTCAGTTAAACAAGACGCAGTTAAAAAATGCTCAGCAGGTTTTAGAAATTGGAGCGAATGCTTATTGTATTGTGCCTTCCAATTTACCTGCTGATCCTAATAAATTATATGGTAATTACTTTGAAACAATCAGTAAGCCCGATACGATTCCAATGATTTCAAAAGGAGTATTGCTTCGTAATTTTTATGTGTATCGATTATTGCACTGCAAACAGATTCCTGAGAGTAATTTAAAAGATTAGTCAAAATCTTTTCGGTAGGAGATACTTACACCCTGCCTGTTTCTTTTACCTAGTGCGCTACCATTAATGTCTAAGCTATTACGATTAAATAAAATAGCGCGTAATTTTTTATCTTTTGAAAGTATAAATTCAACATTCACATCTGGCAACCATTGCAAGTCACTATTTTGTATGGTGCTGGTGTTTCTAACATTAAAGTCCAAATCACCACCTACATTCACCACAATTTTATCATTTAAAAAGCTGCGGCCTAATTTTAAATTTACCCTGGTTCTATCCACTTTATTTGCATTAATGGCAATACCTGCCCCAGTTGGATCTAATAAATTACCACTATTGTAAACCGAAGATCCAATATCAAAACGTAAACTTTTATCACCGGTTACTTTATTTAATAGATTGCCAATTGATTTGTTAATTTCTTTAGTAAGCAATTGTGAAATAGTATTGATACCAATAGTGGTTACCGAATAAGCGCTATTGTTGTTACTATTGCTAAAACTAACAGGAGCAAATGAATTAAATACAATCAAGAAGGAGACCTGTTTTAATATTTCATTGTCATCACGCTCTAGTCTTGTAATGAATTGAGAAAATTCATTGTCCGAACTAATAGGGTTGCCTTGAGGGAAGGCCAGTGAAAATTTAATTTCAGGTTGTGCGAGTTTATTTCTTAATGCAGCAATTACATATACACTTCCTCTATAGCCTTTCACGGCATTGCTAAAATTAGCCGATCCCACAAGGTCATTTAAACTAACACGCTCCGCTGTGTATTTAGCATCAATATGAATATCGGCTTCATTAGGGTTGCCTGTCCATTCAATATAATTACCAGCTTCAGGAATGAGTTCAAATGGTTTTTTAATAAAAGATTGAAAATTAAAATCGTATTTACCTGATTCAATATTGTATTTACCACGTATCGTTAAAGGTTCAATATTTCCTGCTCTAATTTTAATTCTACCTTCTCCAACGCCTTTAATCACATCACCAGTAAGTTCATCTAATATTACATCAATCTGTGTTTTATTATTGGCAGTCACTTCTAAATCAACCACTAAATTATAAGCTGGCACATCGGCACTTTTAGTTGCAGAGTTACCATATTTTTTAAATACAATAAATTCAGATTTACCACTTTCCTTGCTGGTCGTATTAGGCAAGTAAATGTGTGAACTATCATTTACATCTGCATTAATAGACATCTTAATATTTTCCTCAGGGCCTTTGATAGTCATAGTTGCTTTACCCACAGCCTTACCATAAAAATTGGGGTTATCTAGTACGTCTGTCCTTAACAATTCAATTTTAGGACTACTCATTTCCATATCATAGTCAAGGTGCATAAAACCATGATTGAGAATTTTGCCTTTAAAATTTGCCTTTCTATTGAGTTCATCTGACACACTCATATTGCCGAAATCAATTCCTTCATTGGTGAATTGAATTAAAGCACCACTATCAATTTTGTATTTCACCTTAGTATAATCTACTACAAAAGACGCATTTTCTAAACTAGCAGCACCTAGTAAATAGGGATGATCAATTCTTCCTCCAAAATGCAATGCACCATTTGCCTTACCGTCGATATTGGTAACTACATTTCCAATAAATTGTTGAATAAGGCTAAATTTGGAATGTTTTAAATACAATGTAGCATCTAGTGGGTTTGCGCTGTCTTTTAAATTATAACTACCCAATGCAGATAAATTATATTCGGTATTAGGACTTGTGAAATCAAATGGAATCAATCCTTTTGAATGTTGGTAAGATAAATTGACAGTTGTGAATCCGATGGAGTCGTAGTTAAATGCAAACTTGTCTAAATTTAAATTGGCACTCATCTCAAAGTCCTTTAAAATATTTTTAAATTGAACTTTACCGTTGGTAGCTGCTTCTAATTTAGGGTAGGAGAAAAACACTTTTGTAATATCCCCAAGCGTCACATTTTTAAGTTCTAATTGTAGCGCATTTTTATCAATATTGGAATTGGACACAATAAGTTCTTGAATGCCCTGAGAGAGCCTTAAATTACTAGCACTGGTATTGCTTTCCCTGATACTTAAAATTCCCTTATTGTCAATATCCCATTTTTTATGGTTCAATAAAAAGTAGGAGGGTAGCCAGTTAATGGATAAGCCATCATTGTAAGTATGTACATAACCATTTAATGCCAATTGTTCCAATGCAGATTCACTATTTGCAAATATGTTTACCAATGAATTGTCCTTGCTTGTATTAATTTGGATAACAGGCTTATTAAAACTAAAACTATCCGTTAAATTAAATTGATTCGCTGAAAGGGTTAAATGTAATGAGTCAATATTTCCCTTCCCTGAAATTTGACCATCTTTAATGGCATAGTCGGCCCAGTTGTACTTAAAACTCGCAAAAGGAATTTTTGCATTTAAGCCAATGCTTTGTTTATCGGTATTAATGGCACCAGTAATATTCACATTGTTGAAACCTGAAATGTCACTATTAAAAAGGCGAATATAAGGTTCAAAATAGTTGGTCTTAATGTCAATACTAAAGGCTTGGTTGGTAGTGGTATTTTTTGGAGCAGGGATGTAAGTAGGCAAATAACGTTGCATGAAATATTGTACACTTGCAGGAAGGTGTAAGATATTAAATTTGCCTACAATGCTTGCTTGAATATCATCACTTGATAGTTTGATATTCTTTACACCGTTAATGGTTGTTGAATTTAAAGTTAGGGAGTCAAAGTTTACAGCCGCTTCGGTTCCCTTTAGTTTACCATTAAAGAATTTAGCATACCCAGTAAAGTTGTCAATATTATTGCCTTCAAAATTAACATCCAATAAACCGGTAAGTTCAATTTTATTATTTGAAATATTTAATGCTTTTAAATTCGCACTCAACAAATCGCCCACGGCATTGAACTTGGGCATTTTATTTCGAAAATCTAATTCAATATTGCTATTGAAGTTAATATTAGGATCTTTAATTCTGAACTTGCCATTAAAAGCACCTTTCTGTAAAATACCGTTGGTGTTAATATTGGTGTAAGTATATTTATTGAATTCAATAGAGTCAATGGTACCCTCGATATTTGTTTTAGATTGTTCTAATTTAAAAGAGCTACCCGCGATTTTCCCTTTAAAGTTTAAATAGCCCAGTGATTCAATATTAAATAATTTACCTGCATTAAAATGATAAGTATTTAAAAGGCCATCATAAGTTGGTTCGCCAGTTTCAGGAAATTTTAATCTGATTTGCGTTTCGGCCAATCCCATTTTTGTAGAGATGGTACCTTTAGTGATAAAGTCATAAAGCGTTCCTTCAAAATCTCCTTTAAAAAACAAATCACCCAAAGCTTCAAAAGGAAAGTCTTTTACTTCGTCCAAGCTTTTAATCCAACTTCTTAAATCGCCATAATTTGTTTTCGCATTCACTCCTTTAAATTCTATTTTAGTATTGCGCATATCTGGTATCCCTTTCATGGAGAAGTTACCAGCAACAAATGAATTATTATATCGGCCAGTTAAATCACTCGCATTAAAATTGTCTACAGTTCCTAAAAAATGACAGCTGATATTAACCTTTTGATTTAAATCCTTTAGTTCGGGAGCAAAGTAGGCAATATCGTCAGTCGCAACACTAGCATTAACAAGATGGGACTTCATAACCACATTGTTAATGTAGTTGCTAAAATCTTTTCCAAAATGATTGTATTGCATAGCGTAGTAGGAGCCAATAACGCTATTATTTGTTTTTAAAAGTAAAGAATCAAACTCCATAATTTTTGGAGTGAGTTTAAAGGAAGTAGTAAGTTTTTTTATTTCAAAGCCAGACCTTTCTTTTACTTGTAGTGAATTCACTTTTGCTGTAATGCTGTCTCCTTTGAAAATAACGTTTCTAATATTTGCATTAATATCATGCATTCTTATATGTTCGGCATCAAAATAATTTATAGGACGCTTATAGCCATTTTCAATCCACATCTTACCATTGGAAACAAGTAATTCGTTCACTAATATATTTAAGCGATTTACGTTTAATTCAAGATCTCCATTTTGTAATTTAACTTCTGCGGCTTTCTCTATTGAATCATTTAAAGGCTTCAATCCTTTAAATGATTGTATTAGATAGTAAGGCTTATTAATTACAATTTGATCTATGTGGATATTCTTTCCTTGAACCGACTTGATATTAGCAACTATATTGTCAGCATTCAATTCGGTTAATCCGCCCAACCATTTGTCATTTTCAACAAAATGCAAATTGGTAACATCCAATTTCTTAATGTCTATATTGCTGGATTGTTTTTTACTGGTATCACTGGATAAGTAATCTGCTAAAAATTGATAGTTCCACTTTTCGGAACTTCTGTTGAAATATATTTTAGCGCCTTCTAATCCAACATATTTTATAATAGGTTCGCTAGAAGAAAATACAAGGTCACTGATTCTTAGCTTAAAACTATTGGCATATAATAGGGTATCCTTTTTTTGATCTCGAATAAGGATATGTTGCATATCCAATTTGTCAAATAAAGAAAAGCCAACGCGGTCAATTTTTACTTCGGTTCCTAGTTGCTTTGCAATACGCGCAGTCATTATTCCAGCCAACTTATTTTGAATGGCAGGGACAAATAATAATAGGTAGCAAAAAAGGAAAAGTCCTAGTATGCTAGCTAAAATTACACGCAGTAAATAAAGCTTCTTTTTTAACAAGAATTAGATTTTTGTAAAAATACAATTAATATCCCGCAACGCTATCATCGCCACGCTTATCTCCAGCTGCGTTACGTTGACCCTCTTTGGTAATTAATACGCCGTCCATTCTTCCAAAACGACCTCTTTTTGTAACCGTATATCCTTTGGCTTTTAAAGCATTAAATGTAGTTTCAGGGAAATCTGACTCCACAGCTACCATATCAGGAATCCATTGGTGATGAAATCTAGGTGCGTCAATGGCTTCTTTAAGAGTCATTTTATGGTCAATGATATTTACTAAACCCTCATATACTTGGTTAGGAATGGTAGTGCCACCTGGAGTTCCAATACTTATATAAGGTTGGTTGTTTACAGTTACTAATGTTGGGGTCATAGAACTTAACATTCTCTTTCCCGGAGCAATGGCATTGGCTTCACCGCCAATAGCACCATACATATTAGGTACTCCTGGTTTAACGCTAAAGTCATCCATTTCATTATTTAATAAAAATCCAGCACCCGCTACAATGGTTTTATTGCCATAAGTATCATTAAGGGTAGTAGTGATGGAAACCATATTGCCCTCAGCATCAATAACGCTAAAATGTGTTGTTTGCTCGCTTTCATGCACCTGACCCGCCTGTGTTATTTTTGAACTTCCTGCTACACCAGGCACATAATCCTTCATTCTTTCTTGTGCATATTGATTGCTTGTTAAAGTCTTTGTAGGTACTTTCCAGTAATCAGGATCACCCATATGTTCAGCTCTGTCGGCATAGGCACGTCGTTGTGCTTCCACCATTAAACTTACCGAAGCTTCGGTATTAACACCCATTGCACCCACATTAAAAGGCGCAATCATTTGCAACATTTGAGCGATAATGATACCACCACTTGAAGGAGGCGCAAATGAAATAACGTGATTTCCTCTGTATTCAAATTCAATTGGTTTTCTAAATTTAGGGTGATAATTTTTAAGGTCTTCTTTGGTAATAATACCTGCAGTATGTTCCATTTCTTTTACAATCATATCAGCTGTTTCGCCTTCATAAAATCCTGCTAACCCTTTTTTCTGAATGCGTTTTAAAGTAGCCGCTAATTCAGGCTGAAATAAGGTATCACCTGCTTTCCATTCCTTTTTAGTGAAAGCACTTGGGGCTGAGCTGTTCTTTAAAAAATTCGCTTTTTGTCCGTTTAATCCAGCTGCTTCTTTTTCTGTAATCACATATCCAAACTCGGCATACTCAATTGCAGGCTCAATTAAAACGGATAATGGTAATTTAGCATAGGCATGTGTGCTTATCATTCCTGCCACACTGCCAGGAATGCCCGAAGCCAATGCACCATCTCTTGACTTACTTGGAATAGCATTTCCTTTTTCATCCAAATACATATCGGCTGTAGCTTTTTTAGGTGCTGACTCGCGGTAATCAATACCAATCAATTCTCCATTGGCCTTGCGTGCTAACATAAATCCACCACCACCAATATTTCCTGCACCAGGAAATACAACGGCTAATGCAAATTGAGTAGCAATGGCAGCATCAAATGCATTACCACCATCTTTCATCATAGCAGCCCCTGCCAAACTCGCCAACGGATGCGCTGAAGTAACCGCCGCATGAGCGAATGATTTTTCTTTCACCACTTCGTAATGGTATGGGTTAATTTCGGTATGTTTTTTTAAAAAGGTTTGGGCATTGCTGT
>CAIQQR010000103.1 GCA_903874055.1 uncultured Bacteroidota bacterium
CTAACAAGAACAAAAAAGGGCCTTCCGGCCCTTTTAAAATAATAAGATAAAATCTTGTAGGTTTATATTCTATAAAACTTAACAAGATTTGACATTTCAGTTTAATGTATTTAATACATTTTGAATTGCTTCGAAATTTGGCAAATCACCTGGAGTTGCACAAACTTCTTCATATTGAACTACTCCTTCTTTGTCAATTACAAACGCAGAACGCTTGCTTACACCTTGCATTTCAAATGCAGGGAAGGTTTCGTACAATACATCAAAAGATTTTGAAGCTGCTTTATTAAAGTCGCTTAGTAAAGGGAAATTTAATTTTTGCTCCTCTTTGAATTTGCCTAAAGTAAATAAAGAATCTACTGAAATGCCTAATACTTGAGCATTCGCATTATTGTAAGTTCCGATATTATCTCTTATACTACATAACTCAGCAGTACAAACACCTGTAAATGCTAATGGGAAAAATAATACAACTACATTTTGACCTTTAAAGTCTGCCAATGAAGTTGCTTTTTTGTCTGTATCAAATAGCGTAAAAGCTGGGGCTGGTTGGCCAATTAAATTGCTCATATAGGGTTTTTTATTTTTTAATTATTTAATGTTCAAATTTAAAATTGTTTATTCACCTACCACTTTTTTGGATTGAGAATTGGTTTATTTTTTTCTCTTTTCGAAAGCTCCTCCACTGAGTCCATGAGCGCTTTAAACTCAACAGGATGAGACTCTAAATTAACCATTTGCTTGTAAAACTGGTTTCGATCCACTTTATTTAGTTCAAAAATTTGTTTATAAAACTGAACATTTTTTTTGGTTCCTTTCCAAGTAGAATCTTTAAGATTTTTTCTTAAATACAACTCATCTGCTTTCAGTAATTGCCATACCACTAGCTTCATTTTTTCAAATGGAATTGGCTGTTCATTTTTTGCTTTATTATTACATGCAACTAGCAAAACAAAAAGAATAAATAGGGATATAAAAGGCCTCATTCTAATTTTTCTTTATACTTGTTTAAATTGGCTACATCAATAACAGCCATCGTATTTACTACCTGTTTTTTCATTTCTTTATCTGCATTTTCGAAAATTCCCATTAGTTCAATGGATTTCCCCTGTAGTAATATAGGAACTATCATCGTATTTGTATTTGCCTCCTGAACCTCTTGCATCGAAATTAAAGCGTTTAAAATTATCGTGCGCGCAGGTATAAATTTAGCCGACATTTGATCCAACCCTTCTCTGTAATAACTATAAATTACCTCATGAATTTTATCCATACTACTCTTGGTCAAATTATCAATAAGAATATATCTGTTTCTTTGTCCGTCATATGATTTCCATCCATTTATTCCGGAAGCTTCTGGTGCATTATAAACTACATTTAATGCCTTAGCAAAAAATGGAGACCCCGCTTTTAAAGCATAAGAATCATAATCAAGTCCCAAAATTACATAAACATAATAAGCAAGGGTCGCAGTTAAATTGGCTTCCAATGCATCCGTTCCTTGTACTTTATTTTCATTAAATTCTATAGGTTGCGATAGCTGATATTTAAAAGTGAAATTAGGATCCTGCATATTCAATATGGGGGTAGAATAATTTGAATTATAAACAGGCCTATTGGATACTACACTCAACTTAGCTTCATATACACCAGGAGACAAAACTGATTCAATAGTAATATAAAAACTACAGTCAATTTTCTCTTCGTTACCAAATGCATCTGGGGACCATTTTCTTTGATTTAGAAAGTCTTTTAGTTGCGTTTGAAGTTGTACAAAAGTTTTAGGATCTACCTGATTTTCCACCTTACTACTTTGTATGGAAACTGTTGCAGCAAGCTCTTGGCTAGTAGCCTTGCCTGCAATTGTAATTAGAATAAATAGTAAAAAATATTTACGTAACATGTTCCATTTAATATTGGTACCCTAAAATACAAAAACGTCCTGACACCATAAAGATTTCAGGACGTTTTGATTCGTATTCTTAAAATTAACGGTAAAGATCTATCTCCTCGTTATTTCTGTAATAAATTTTATCATCGATAAATTCAGCAGTTGCTAAAATTGCTGGATTTGGCATGCGCTCATATGCTTTAGAGATTTCAATTTGTTCTTTGTTCTCATGAATTTCCTCTAAGCTATCAGTATGACTTGCAAACTCTTCTAATTTAGAGTGCAATTCTTCTCTGATAGAGATATTGATTTGATTTGCTCTCTTAGCAATTATAGAAATAGACTCATATAAATTACCAGTCTTTGCTTTTAACGCTTTTAAACTTTTTGTTTCTACAACAGCAGGTGTGTTTGCACCCATGTGTCTTCTTAGTTTACTCATTTCTTTATGTTTAAAAAATTATCAGATTGTTTTTTTAAGTTTTTTACTTCAGGAAGTAATGGGCTATCACTATATCTATCAATGAAATCATTTGACTCCTCAATAACTTTTGTGAAGCGATCCTTTTGTTTATCTGCAAAACTATTTTCAGCAAATTTATAGTAAGCTTTAACAGTTAACATTTTGTATTTATCTGCACTTTTAGAATCAGGATAATTGTCAGACAACAATCCATAAGAGATAGCAGCAGCACGGTACAATCCAAGATTGTCATACAATGTAGCTGTTTTAAAATCTTTCAATTCTAATTTTGCACGACATGCATCAATTACCTCTGTTGCTTCTTTAACTTTTGGGCTTGTAGGATGTGCATCTATAAAAGCCTGCATTGTTAAAATTGCTTTATTCGTAGTTGTTTGATCTAATTCAGCTTTAGGTGAACGCTTATAATAAGTATACGCTCTTAAATATTCTACCTCTTCTCTTTTTGGACTATTAGGAAAATACTCAACGAATGTTTTAAATAAGTTTTCAGCATTTTCATAATCCCCATCATAGTAATAGGAGTTCGCGAACTTCACATACAACTCCTCATATCTAGGTGTTCCTTTTACAAAAGGCATTACATTCTCAAAGAGCTGTTGTGCGTTTCTGTATTTCTTAGCTTGAAAGTATTTTTCAGCCATTGTAACTTTATAGTCTACATCCTTGTTCTTCAAAACTTGTTGAAATTTTGAATGGCAGGAAGCAAAACTAATTAATACAAAAAGGGCTACAATTATTCTATTCATACAGGACGGCAAAATTAACTAATAATCCCCAATTTAGGCCGAAAAAGATTGCTAATCAAGGTCTTCTCGTTAAGAAATTACTAAAACTAGATTGAGTACCAATAAATTAGGCAAAAATTGGACTAAATTGACGCTATTAATAGGTTTTATAATACAAAAGCCCTCCCGATTGCTCGGAAGGGCTTTACTATACTTAAAGAAAGGACTACCCTTCTTTGTTCTCGTCTAATTTAGCTTTAATTTCAGCTAAAGCGCCTAAGTCACCTAAAGTTGATTTCTCTACTTTAGCTTGAATTGTCTTAACCGCTTTCTTTGTCTTTTCAGACTCTACTTTAGCTTCTTTCTTAGCTGCTTCTTTTTCTTCTACAATGTTTTGTTCCCAAATTCTTGCATGAGAAACCACAATTCTCTTTTCATTACGATCAAACTCGATCACCATGAATTGAGCAGTTTCTTCTGCTTGAACTTGCTTACCATCTTCTTTTGCAAGGTGACGGTTAGGAGCAAAACCTTCTAAGCCATGAGGCAATTGTACGATTGCACCTTTATCATCTTTACGAACGATAGTACCATCATGAATTGATCCAATTGCAAATGTTTCTTCTAATTGATTCCAAGGATCTTCTTCTAATTGCTTATGACCTAATTGTAATTTTCTGTTTTCTTTGTCGATATTCAAGATAATGATGTCGATTGACTCACCTACTTTAACATACTCAGAAGGGTGATTGAAACGCTTTAACCAGCTTAGATCGCTGATGTGAATCATTCCACCAATTCCTGATTCTAATTCAACAAATACACCATAAGGAGTGATGTTTTTCACTAAACCTTTATGCTTGCTGTTTTCAGGGAATTTATTTTCGATTGCATTCCAAGGATCTTGTGTCATTTGTTTAATGCTCAAGCTCATCTTACGTGCATCTTTATCTAATGTAACCACTTTAGCTTCATGCTCATCTCCTAATTTGAAGAATTCTTTAGCGTTGATTGGTGTGTTAGCCCATGTGATTTCAGAAACGTGTACTAAACCTTCAACACCTGGTTGAATTTCTAAGAACGCACCGTAATCCTCAATGTTAACTACTTTACCTTTTACAACACTACCTTCTGATAAGTCGCCTGGTAATACATCCCAAGGGTGTGGAGTTAATTGTTTTAAACCTAAGCTGATACGTTTTTTGTCATCATCAAAGTCTAATACAACCACTTGAATCTTTTGATCCATCTTAACCACTTCACTTGGATGAGAAATTCTACCCCAAGAAATATCAGTGATGTATAATAAACCATCTAATCCACCTAAGTCCATGAATGCACCAAAGTCAGTGATGTTTTTAACAACACCTTCTAACACCTGGCCTTTCTCTAACTTACTCATGATTTCAGCACGTTGAGCTTCGATATCACTTTCAATTAATGCTTTATGTGATACAACGGCGTTCTTAATTGTTTCGTTAATCTTAACAACTTTAAACTCCATTGTTTTTCCTACGAATTGATCATAGTCTGTAACTGGCTTAACGTCAATTTGAGAACCTGGTAAGAAAGTTTCCATACCAAATACATCAACGATTAATCCACCTTTTGTTTTGCTTGTAACTAAACCAGTAACAACTTCACCAGTTTTATGTACTTCCATAATACGCTCCCAAGCACGGTAGATACGAGCAGACTTACGGCTTAAATGAAGATTACCATCACGGTCTTCTTTTTCTACAACCATTACCTCTACAGTATCCCCAGTTTTAACACCATTGGTGTCACGGAATTCATTCAATGATACTAAACCATCACTTTTAAAACCAATGTTAACAACAACATCTGTTTTAGTTAAAGCAACGACTAAACCATTCATGATTTCTCCGTCATTGATTTGTACGAAAGTGTTATCATACACTTTATCATACTTTACTCTTTCAGCTTCAGCATAATGACTCACGTTACGTTTGTCTACGCTCCAGTCGAAATCGTCATGTGCAGTTTCTACAACTACTTCAGGTGCTTTTGTTGTCGCAGTTGCTTCGGTAGCTGTAGCGCCATCGAATTCCTGTGCGTCTGCGTTTAAGTTTTTTGAAAATAATTTCATAATAAAACCGGCGTTTTTAAACCGGACGGCAAAGGTATTACTTTAAGCCAAAAAAAGCCCAAAAATGAGCTGAAAATTACATAAATATCAAATTATAACTAATTGATTTTCAATCAGGAAATTGTCAAATTGCCTATATGCTGCGCTGCAAGCCAGCCGCTGGTCCAAGCATGCTGAAAATTAAAGCCTCCGGTAATGCCATCTACATCCATCATTTCGCCAGCAAAATGCAAGCCTGGCACTAATTTACTTTCCATTGTTTGTGCATCAATATCTTTTACATCCACACCACCACAGGTCACAAATTCTTCTTTGAATGTAGTTTTTCCTTTAATCTCTAAAATGTAACGCGTTAACAATTGTATAAGTACTTGTTGATTTGCACTTTTTAAATCGGCCCATTTTGTATTGATTGCAACACCCGCTTCCTGCAATAAAAAATGCCATAATCTTTGAGGTAATTCAAAAGGATTTTTTGAACCCATTTCTCTTTTACCAAAATCCATTCTAAAATTAATCCATTCCATTTTTAAAGTAGCTTCATTAAAAGTAGTTGCCCAATTAATAATGATGGCTCCTTCATAATTTGCTTCTGCCATTTCTCTTGCACACCATGCTGATAATTTAATTGCTGCAGGACCACTGATTCCCCAATGCGTAATAAGTAATGGACCTGTCTCCATATTTTTATTTCCACGCCATTGTATACTCGCTTTATCCACTGCCACTCCCATGAGTGTTGTGATTTTTTTATCTACGGTATTGAAGGTAAATAAAGAAGGAACCGGTGCTACAATGCTATGTCCAAAATTAGTAAGCCAACTTAAACGATCCGATTTTAACATGCCCCCTGTTGCTAAACAAATGGAATCTGCATGCATATCTTCTCGACCTTGCAATTGAATGGTGAAGTTTTTATTTTGTTTGATATCAAGCACTTCATGCTGTGTCAATACTTGTATCTTATATTGATGTACTTTTCGTAAAAAACAATCAATAATCGTGTCCGAACTATTTGTAGTTGGAAACATTCTACCATCTTTTTCGGTATGCAATTGAACCCCGTTTTTTGCAAACCACTCAATCGTATTTTTTGTAGCAAATTGATAAAATGCTTTCTTTAAAAAACGAGGACCTCTTGGATATTTTTTTAAAAGCACTTCTACATCAGGACAAGCGTGTGTAACATTACAACGCCCTCCACCACTCACTTTTACTTTTGATAAAAGTTTATTCGATTTTTCTAAAATAATAATTTCCCAATGGGGATGTAATTCAGCAATTTGAATGGCACAAAAAAATCCAGCAGCACCACCTCCTACTACAACTACTTTTTTCTTGTCCATACAATGCGTTAATAATAGGAAGTATTCAAATTGATATTTGCTTTTTCAGCAGCTTCTATTATAGAGAAGTCAGATAAAATCAATGCTTCATTTTTCTTTACACAAACATCATGCTCAAAGTGTACTGAAGGTTTTCCATCCTGCGTTTTCACAGTCCAGCCATCCTCGTCAGTGAAAACTTTATGTGTGCCCATATTTATCATGGGTTCAATAGCTAACACTAAATTTTCTTTTAATTTTAAGCCGGTGCCACGCTTTCCATAATTAGGCACTTGTGGATCTTCATGCAAATGCTTTCCTAAACCATGTCCCACTAATTCTCTTACCACACCATATCCATGTTTTTTTTCGGTATGCTCTTGAATTGCATATCCAATATCACCAATCCTATTGTTGGCAATTGCTTTTTCAATGCCCATGTATAATGACTCCTTAGTAATTCGTACTAGGTCAATTGCATCGGCGTTAGCTTCGCCTATAATAAAAGTATAGGCGTGGTCTCCATGCCATCCATTTAAAATAACACCAAAATCAATGGATACAATATCTCCCTCTTTTAACGGCGATTTATTAGGAAAGCCATGCACCACTACGTCATTTACTGATGCACAAATGTTATGAGGGTAACCATGATAATTATAAAAAGACAATGTTCCTTTATGATCTTTTGCAAATTCCATACACAATTTATCAATATCCAATGTTGTCATTCCTGGTTTTAAAACGGTTGCAACCTCCGTTAAAGTCTTACTGACAAGCATTGCCGCTTCTTTCATTAAAACAACCTGCTCCTCCGTTTTAGTGTACATCATAAATTCCAATTTATTACTAAAAAAACAAACCTGCCTTTAAGGGACAGGTTTGTAAATATATATCATTTAAAAAAAATTAAATCCCTGAATTCACAACCCCGTTTCTTCCTTGAACACGACCAGAACTCATTAAGCCATCATACTGACGCATTAATAAATAAGTCTCTATTTGTTGTAAAGTGTCTAAAATAACACCTACCATAATCAATAAAGAGGTTCCTCCGAAGAAAGTACTAAATCCTTGAGTGATTCCTAATCTTTGTGCAAACCCTGGTAAAATACCTACCAATGCTAATAAAATTGCACCCGGTAAAGTAATTCTATCCATCACAGCTCCAATATAATCCGTAGTGGGTTGACCAGGTTTAACACCAGGTACAAATCCATTATTACGTTTTAAATCTTCGGAAATTTGCTTAGGATTAAAGATTAACGCAGTGTATAAGAAAGTAAATCCAATGACCATTACAGAGTAAATTAACATGTACCATACATTGCTGTGGTCATTGAAAATACGAACAATCCCTTGTGCTGAATCTAAATTGGTAAATGAGACTAAAGTTGGCAAGAACATAATTGCTTGCGCAAAAATGATTGGCATAACACCTGCGCTGTTCACTTTAACTGGTAAAAATTGACGTGCACCACCCACTTGAGCACCCCCAATTACTTGCTTTGCATAAGTTACTGGGATCTTACGAACACCTTGCACTAATACAATTAAGCCCATGATGATAGTTACTAATATAGCAATCTCAATTAAAAATATTAATAAACCACCACCGCCTTTTTGGCTTTTAGAACCGAATTCTAAAATGATGGATTGCGGTAAACGACCTAAGATGCCTACCATGATAATGATAGAAGTACCATTACCTAAACCTTTATCTTGAATTTTTTCACCTAACCACATTACAAACAAAGTACCTGCTGTTAATGTAATTACAGTTGATAACCAGAAAAATGGTTTGTATGATTCAATTAAAGCGTCTCCGTTAGTACTCTTTAAGTAAGCAACATATGCACCCGCTTGAAAAGCTGTTACAATAACTGTTAAATAACGAGTCCATTGATTAATTTTATTACGACCACTCTCTCCTTCCTTTTGAACTTTTTGTAATTGAGGAACTAAAATTGTCATCAATTGCATAAAAATAGAAGCAGAAATATAAGGCATAATACCTAATGCTAATATAGATGCTTGCGAAAACGCACCACCTGCAAACATATCAAAAATACCAAGTAAGCCATTACTCTTACCTGCTTTTTGAGCAGCTTCGATAACCAATGGATTCAAACCTGGCAAAGTGATTTGCGCACCAATTCTATAAGTTAATACAAGTGCTAATGTCACTAAGATTTTACTCTTTAGCTCATCAATAGCCCAAATATTTTTAAATGTATCTAGTAATTTTTTCATCAGAATTTAATTAATGTACAGTAGCCTTTAATATAAAAAGACGCATTTGTAAAGCGTCTCAATATACAAAAATTTATTTGATAATTTCAATGGTACCACCAGCAGCTACGATTGCATCTTGTGCTTTCTGACTTGCTTTGTTTACTCTGAAATTAATCTTTGTTTTTAATTCGCCAGTTGCCAAAATCTTCACTAAATCAGTGCGTTGGATCAAACTGTTCATGTATAAATTCTCTGGAGTGATTTCTGTGAAACCGTACTTTTCGATTAATTGATCTAATTGACCTAAGTTGAATACTACATACTCAACACGATTGATGTTCTTAAAGCCACGCTTTGGAACACGACGTTGAATTGGCATCTGACCACCTTCGTGCGCCATTTTACTTTTGTAACCAGCACGAGACTGACCACCTTTGTTACCTTTTGTAGAAGTACCACCTTTACCAGATGCTTCTCCTCTACCAATTCTAATTGCTTTGTGTACTGAACCTGCTGCAGGTTGTAAATTGTGTAATTTCATTTGTTTGATTTTTACTTTCGGGGAATCTCCCCTCGCTTTAATGATTGAGGAAGAATAGCAACTAAGCTACTTCTTCTACTTTTACTAAGTGAGCCACTTTATCGATCATGCCTAAAATTTGTGGAGTTGCCTCTACTTCTTTTGAAGCATTTAATTTCTTCAAACCTAAAGCGATCAATGTTTGCTTTTGACGCTCAGATCTGTCGATACCGCTTTTTACTTGCGTAATTTTTATTTTTTTCATCTTGAATTATTTAACCTGTATTAACAAAAGTGATTAGACTATCCGTTAAATACTTTTGATAATTTAATGTTTCTTGTTTTTGCTACTTGAATTGGCTCACGTAATAGACCTAATGCTTTGATTGTTGCTTTAACCACATTGTGAGGGTTAGCAGAACCTAAGCTCTTAGCTAATACGTCAGTGATACCAGCACTCTCTAATACAGCACGCATGCTACCACCCGCAATTACACCGGCTCCGTGTGCAGCTGGCTTAATTAACACTTTCGCAGCACCTGATTTACCTAATTGATCGTGAGGAATAGTTCCGTGCATAATTGGCACTTTCACTAAATTTTTCTTAGCATCTTCGATACCTTTTGTGATAGCTTCTTGAACTTCTTTGGCTTTACCTAGTCCTTGACCAACTACGCCATTTTCATTACCTACTACTACTAAAGCTGAGAAGCTAAAAGTACGACCACCTTTTGTTGTTTTAACTACACGGTTGATAGAAACTACTTTTTCTTTTAGTTCTACATCACCTGCTGCTTTAACCTTATTTACGTTTACTTTAGACATGATTTTCTATTAGTATTTTTTTGCGAATTAAAATTGAAGTCCACCCTCTCTAGCACCTTCAGCAACTGCCTTAATTCTTCCGTGGTATAAGTTACCACCTCTGTCAAACACACAAGTTGTGATATTTAAAGCGGCTGCTTTTTTTGCGATGGATTGACCAGCTAATTTAGCTTTTTCAATTTTCACCACTTTTTGAGCTGCGATATCTTTTTCTGCAGAAGATGCAGCTGCTAATGTTAATCCATTTTCATCATCAATTAATTGACAATAAATTTCTGCGTTGCTTCTGAATACAGACAAACGAGGTTTAGACGCAGTACCTTGTACTTTCTTGCGAATTCTATATCTGATCTTTTGTCTTTGAGCTAATTTACTCATATTATTTATTTTTTAGGGAGCGATGCTGCCGCTCACTTGTTTTTAATTTTATTTACCTGCTGCTTTACCTGCTTTTCTTCTTACTACTTCATCAGAATATCTCACACCTTTTCCTTTGTATGGTTCTGGCTTACGTAAGCTTCTTAATTTAGCGGCAACAGCACCAATTAATTGTTTGTCACTGCCTTCTAAGAAAATTTTAGGATTTTGTCCTTTTTCTGTAGTAGTAGCTACTTTTAATTCACTTGGTACTTGAAAAATAATGTTGTGAGAATATCCTAAAGCTAAATCCAACACGTTGCCTTGGTTTGCTGCTTTAAAACCCACACCCACTAATTCTAATTCTTTTTTATAGCCATCCGTTACACCCTTCACTAAATTAGCAATCAAAGAACGGTATAAACCGTGCATTGCTCTGTGACGAATTTGCTCTGTAGGACGAGAAACGATTAACTCAGTTTCAGTGATTTCGATAGTGATATCGCGATCAATTTCTTGAGATAATTCTCCTTTAGGTCCTTTAACAGTA
>CAIQQR010000104.1 GCA_903874055.1 uncultured Bacteroidota bacterium
AGTAAATGGTTGGTGCTTCATATTTGTAGGAGTTGAAAATCTTGATTATTTTTTTCTTCTTGTTATTTTAATTGGCTTTAATAAACTTTAATGCATCCTGGTATTTATCGGATTCAATTTGGATAATATAGCTGCCAGATATTAGCGCGCTCATATTCATAAGCTTGCCCTGGTATATTTCATAACCAGTAGCGGCAGTAGTAATATATTTTTCACCCTGACTACCCCAAACAGTTATATTGAACTTATCATTTAAAGGAGGCGTGTTGATGAACTTAACTTTAGTATTAGCAGCCACCGGATTGGGATATAACTTTATACCTAATGTATTAAACTTGGTGTTTACTTCGCAGTTAATGGCAAACAGTCCGGTGCCTCTCTCTCCCGTTAATACTGCTGCACCATTTTGTACATTTAAACAATTTGCATTGCTTGTAAAGGTTACCGCCATGCTATTGTTAGACATATTTTGTATGCCACCTATGCTACTCATAATAAATGAGCCACTTAGCTCCTGAGCTTGTAAACTTTTGGGGAAGGATAATGCTATAATTGCAATTAGCAAGTAAGCTTTAATATGTTTAAACCAAATATTCATTATTTAATTATTATTGGGTTTAGCTATTTATTGGTAAAATATAATTGCGTTGGCGTGCCCGATGCCACTTGCTTGGACAATACCAATTTGCTATCTCCCACTGAGATAATATCATAGATCTGTTCAATTGAATTGCCATTAAGCGTTTTTACTTGAACATGTATTTGTGATTTACCATTGATTAGTTCAACAGTGTATGTTCCTGTTAAACCATCGGAGTCTTTTACACTACCGTCTTTTAAATAACTTACAAAATAAGTAGACTGGCCTACATATGATTTAGTAGCACTACCCGTAACGCTATAGTCCAAATACCAAGTTTTATTGGTAAGCATACTGTTCATCACATCTGTTTGTGTAGTTGGTGTTTCCTTATTACAAGCAACCATGGTTAATGCAAAAGCAGCAATTAAGAATGTATAAAATTGTTTCATTGTTTATGTTTTGTAATCTTACTTTTTTTATTTTTCAACTTACTTTTAAAATAAATCCTTCACTTTTATGGACATACCTAACTCAAATCGGTTAAGTGTAGTAGGAACGGATGAACTAAATAAATTGGTGCCTAATTTATAATGTGCATACAATACATAATAGCCTTTATTATCAAACTCAGCACCAAGATCACCATTGATATAAGTTCTATTGCCTGCACCATTTATTAAATGCTCTGCACTAATTGTTGAAATTTTATAATCCAAGCTTGGACCAGCCACTGCATAAAATTTATACCTACGCATATCGTTAACTGGTAACAACATTTTGTAGTGTGCAGCAACATTTAAAGTAGTAAACTGATTATCCGCTTTAAAATGAGTAAAATCATCCACAAAAGGAGCTTGAGAGTACTTGTTTTTGTATAAAGTACCTGCACTTACTCTGTTAATCGCTACACTTACTGAATAAAAATGTTTTTGATCATAAATACCATCGTATCTAAAACCACCACTATAGCCTGGCTTAAAAACATTATTGTTTACAGTATTGTATAAATAATTTAAGGGAGCTGTAATACCAGCATCATTTACAGACTGATTATTTAAAGTCAATGCACCAAATAAAGACAAATTATTATCTAAATGAAATTTAGATTTAATCGTTTGCGCATTTACTGAACTAAAAGCAGTAATGGCTAGCAATAAAAAAAGAAAGTGTGTAGTAAATTTTAATTTTCGAATCTGCATTTTATTCCTTTGTGATGATTAATGCACAAAGAAATAAAAGGAGAAATTATTCTACGTTAAAGTATTTTAACGTTTAAATAAGAATAAAAAATCTTAAAGTAGTTTAATAAAATAAGATTAAAGTATCATATATAGAAATACTTCTACGTTAAATTTTGATACTGTTAAAGCTTAACTCTTTCTATGCTTTTTTATATTAGACAAATGCACTGGTGTGACCCGTAAATAAGAGGCAATTATATGTTGAGGCAGCCTTTGATGTATGTTAGGGAAAGTATTCTCTAAATTTTCATACCGCTCCAAAACTGTTTTAGTATCATTATCAATAATAAAACCTACTAAATCCATAATATGAGCTTCTGCAATGAACCTTGCTACTTTATGAGCATCTTTACTATTGCTTTGCATAAATCTTAAAGCAGAAATTGGGATTTTAACCATTTCACAGTCCTCCAAACATTCAATATTTACCACAGCTCTGAACTCATTGTGGTAATTATGGATAGCATATCCAGTTACTAGCATGTTTTCCATTCTAAATCCATAGGTTCTAATCTGACCTTCATTGCTTAATACAAAATTTCTAATAATTCCTTTTGAAACAAAAAAGATATGATTTTGCTTATATCCAGCTTTCATCAATTCAGCACCTTTTGGGAAACTTACAAACTCACAAAATTGAACTAATGTTGTAAAATCAGCCTCATTTAAACCAAAGGGAGCAACATACTGCTTAAATTTCTCGAATGCTTTATTCATTTTGAAACTAATTGGTTTTAAAGAAATTAAAACCCAAAACATAGAAATATGTCTAGGTATCTGCAAGATGTGCTATAATGAAAAAAGTCCCAAATTAGTGCTGTATAAAATTAAGTTCACATTGTGCAATTGGCAAATGCACAATTGATAATCAACTAGTTAATAGTATTAATATATTCACTTGGAGTCATGCCTACATATTTATTAAAATAGTTGTACATGCTTCTTCTGGTTAC
>CAIQQR010000105.1 GCA_903874055.1 uncultured Bacteroidota bacterium
AATTTCTCTTCCCACTCCTCAATGCAATTGGTCTCAAAACTAGGCAATTGATTTTTGCGCAAATAGGCAGGAATATGATGATTCACAATACCGCTAAGCCTTCCTGTTGCAATGCCACCCACTCTTTCCAATTCGGGCGAGCCACTTAAAAAAATCATTCTGCCGCCCGCAAAAGCGGTGTTGCCAGTGGTAGCCATATAAGTAAGTATGGCATTACGAGCACCATTAATATGATTGTTGATTGAATCTTTCGTTATTGGAATATATTTAACCCCGCTAGTAGTCCCACTGGTTTTAGCAAAATAAATGGGCAGTCCTTTCCAAAGTACATTGGGGGTCCCTTTTTTAACCTGTTCGATATAAGATTTTAACCCTTCATAGTCTCGTATGGGGACAGCTTGCTTGAAACTTTCGTAGTCAGATACCTTATTAAAATCATGATCTTTCCCAAAAATGGTACCCGAACCGGTCTTAACTAATTGATTTAGAATATTGTGCTGGTCTTTCACCGCTGTTTTAGCCTCTTTTTGAAGTCTGTGATACACCATTTTAGCAAATGGCTTGGCTAATAGCGACTTAAAATTAAACATTGGCGAGTTGTTGGGATTGGGTCGAAGGCAAATTTAGATAGTATTTATTATATTTTTTGAAAATTACTTGCAAATTGGGAGAATAATTGCTACTTTTGCCGTCCTAATTTTGGACATTTATGTTAGCAGTAGTAAAAATCGCAGGACAGCAATTCAAAGTACAAGCAGGAGATAGCTTGTATGTACCTCACCTGCAAGGTAAAACCGGAGACAAAGTTGAATTCAGCGATGTATTATTCGTTGATAACAATGGAAGTATTTCATTTACTACGAAAGTAGTTGTGAAGGCTGAGATTGTTAATGACTTAGTGCAAGGTGATAAAGTGATCGCTTTTAAAATGAAGCGCAGAAAGGGTTTCCGCAAGAAGCATGGTCACAGAACTCATTACACTCAAATCAAAATCGACAACATCGCTTAATTATAAATTAAGTTTGTTTCAGGTAGATTAGTTAATAACAGTATAGTAAAATATAAAAGACTATGGCACACAAGAAAGGTGAAGGATCCGTAAAAAACGGCCGTGATTCACAAAGTAAGCGTTTAGGCGTTAAGATTTATGGTGGTCAACCAGCATTATCTGGCAATATCCTTATTCGTCAAAGAGGTACTCAGTACCACCCTGGTAAGAATGTAGGTTTAGGTTCTGACTTCACATTATTTGCTTTATCTAACGGTGTTGTTGAGTTTAAAAAGGGCAAAAACAACAAAACTACGGTTTCTGTTTTGCCGGTTGAAGTGGTAGCTTAAAAAAAAGTTTTGTAGATATGAAAAAAGTTTATACTTTTAAGGCATATTTACTAACCATTAAATCTAAAAAACATGGCAACTGCAAAAAAAGCGGCTAAAAAAGCTGCTCCAAAAAAAGCTGCAAAGAAAGTAGTTAAAAAAGCTGCACCTAAGAAAGCTGCTAAAAAAGCTGCTCCTAAGAAGGCTGCTAAAAAAGCTGCTCCTAAGAAAGCTGCTAAAAAAGCTGCTCCTAAGAAGGCTGCTAAAAAAGCTGCTAAGAAAGTCGCTAAAAAGAAATAATTATCCTCGGATAATGAAAGAAGAGTCCTCGATTTATCGGGGACTTTTTTTATGCCTACTATTTTGCCCTACTCGATCCACTCGTTATCTTTACGCATGCACAATTACGAAATAGAAGAATACTTTACATTACTTGCTAAGCTCATGGACATTCATGGTGAAAATGAATTTAAAATAAAGTCCTATAGTAACGCAGCCTATACCTTAGACAAACTCACAGAACCCGTTGTTGATATGAGCCCTAGCCAGTTGTATGCGATTAGGGGAATTGGTGAAGCCATTGGAAAAAAGATTCAAGAAATTATCGAAACTAAACAGCTCGCTTTATTAAATGAGTACATTCAAAAAACACCTCCAGGTATTTTAGAGATGTTAAAAATTAAAGGACTGGGTCCTAAAAAAATTGTAACCATCTGGAAGGAATTAGAAATTGAAAGTATTGGTGAGTTGTTATATGCATGCGAAGAAAATAGATTAGTAAAGTATAAAGGCTTTGGAGAGAAGACACAAAAAAATATTCAAGAGTCATTAGAATTTTATTTGCAACATCAAGGAAATTATTTGTACGAACAAGTGGAAGACCTTGTAAATAATTTGCAAAATAATTTGCGTGAAACTTTTCCGAATGAACAACATATTATTAGTGGCGCATTCAAAAGACAAATGGAATGGTTGGGATTTTTGGATGTGGTGACTACCCTTTCAGAAAGTAATTTAGTGAGCTGGTTGTCGGCCAAATTGTTCAAAATAGAGAAAAATGAAAATTATTTTTCCTGCAAAGGGGAAGATAATTTTGAAATTCGATGGCATTTGACCACTCCTGAAAACTTTTTTTGGAAAGATTTTATGTTAAGTTGCGATCCTGCCTTTTTAGAAGCATGGGAAAAGCTTCCTACATTTAAAATGGTGGCTTTCGCAAGTGAACAAGCCATCTTTGAACAGGTAGGTGTAAATTATATACCTGCTCCCCAAAGAGAGCTCCCTGAAATTATTACGCGCGCTACTACAAAACCATTGGCTAAGACCATACAACCATCGGATATCAAAGGCATCATCCACTCGCATAGCACTTGGAGTGACGGTATACATACTATTGAGCAAATGGCGGTGGCTGCAAAGGAACAGGGTTATGAATATTTAATTATCAGTGACCATAGTAAGTCGGCCTTTTATGCCAATGGCTTACAAGCCGACCGTATTGCAGCACAGCATAAGGAAATTGATGCCCTCAATAAAAAGCTAGCCCCCTTTGTGATATTTAAAAGTATTGAATCGGATATATTAAATGATGGTAGCCTGGATTATCCCGATGAAGTACTAGCCAGTTTTGATATTGTCATTGTTTCCGTGCATTCTAATTTAAAAATGACCGAAGAAAAAGCAATGATGCGATTAATACGAGCTATATGTAATCCTTATACAAGTATTTTAGGGCATCCTACGGGCCGTTTATTATTAAGTCGAAAAGGTTATCCCGTAAATCACGATGAAATCATAGAAGCCTGCGCAGAAAATAATGTGGTGATAGAATTAAATGCCCACCCACGCCGTTTAGATATGGACTGGCGTTATATACAAAAAGCCATTGAAAGCGATGTGCTTATTTCAATAGATCCCGATGCTCATGCCATTGAAGGATATGCCGATTGTAAATATGGGGTGCTGGTAGCTCAAAAAGCTGGACTTACTGCAGCCAATAACTTAAGTAGTTTTAGTTTATCCGAGATGATGGAGTTTATAGAATTTCAGCAAGCGAAGCGGGGGTAAGAAAACCAATTTCTCAAGCACCTACTATTTGTATAATTTGTTGTATTAAATCCGCTTCAGGTTTAGTGATGAAAATGCCAGATTGGGCTGTTGATCTTATCCCTCTAAGAAATAAATATATTACACCTCCAAAATCTCTATTATAATCAAAATCGGATTTTCTTAGTTTTAAGTATTTAGATAAAGCCACCGTGTAAATTAAATATTGAAGGTGGTAGTTATTATCATACATGGCAGCTTTTAAATGCGTCGTATCATAATACAATAAATCATTTCCTAAAAAATTGGATTTCCAGTCGAGGATATAATATTTTCCATCTTGCTCGAAGAATAAGTCAATTTTTCCATTCATAATTCCCTCCAATTCATGGATAGATTTAATATTGAAGGGATGCAAATCAGAAGATAAGGATGCAAGTTTGGCTGTATTAAAGGGACTTAATAAAAAATCAAACTCAAGTTCGTTAATCCTTTTTTCTTTTGTAATCTGGTTCATCGAAAAAGGATTACTTACAGGAATAGTAGCCGAAGTAACTTGTTTTAATAACTCAATAATATGATTCCTATAATCTTCATTAGTTGAACCAGAAAGACGCTTCATTGCTTGTTCAACCACTTTTACCCAATTTCTGTCATCAGAAAAATCAATTCGTTCAAAAATAAAGTGTAATAAATTACCTGTGTGTGCGCCTTTTTTAAGATCGAGAAAAGCAAATTTATCATAATCACTTTCATAAATTTTAGATATTTTAGGAGCAATTACCAAATCATGATCAGGATTTAATCCACTATAGCTAGTTTTGATCCAATTTACATTTTCCAAATTAAAGTTATCCGCTACTGCATAAACTGGTCTTAGCACTGTATCGGCATTTGTATACTTAAACCCTGGAATAGGATTAGGCGGAACATACAAAGAAACAGATTCATTAGTAATCGTATTAGGTTTTTCTTTTTTATTATTAGGATCCTTATCCTTGTAAAGGAATTTTTTTAAAGAAGCATTATTATAATATCTAGAATTATTAGTAGTAATAAAACATTGGTATCTTGCTCTGGTAAGAGCAACATAAATCAATCTTCTATTTTCTTGTTCACTTTGCATTCTGTACCATTCCATCTGTTCATCAGTCATCAGAAATTTGTTCATGACAAAATAATTTCCAGTAACCGGATCTCTAAAGCTACCAGAAGTATATACATCTTGATCTGCCAATAAATCTAAATGGGGGGCTATCACAACATTGTATTCCAACCCTTTACTTTTATGTATGGTAACAATTTGAACAGCATCCTGATCACTCTCTATTCTTTGCTCATAATCATCTCCCTCTCTGACATCTCCCTCAATCCCTTTTTTTAACCATTGAATTAAAGCTTTAGGATCATAGTTTTTTCTGGCAGCAATTTTATGCAATATTTCAATGAGTTGTTGAATATTTGAAATAGTTCTCTCCGAATTTTCTGAATTTGGATCATACAAACGGTCATATACATCATGGTCTGCAGTAAATTGCTTTAACATGGTATAAACTCCGTCATTCAACCAAGTATCTTGATAAGTTTTAAATTGTAGCAAGATTGCTTCTTCATCTTTACTTAATAATAATTCATCATTATATCCTCCAATTTTACTTAATAATGCTCTATTTATATTTGATCTTGAAATTTCGTATACCGCCTCCAAAATATAAAAAATTTGTGTTGCCTCGTTTGAAGCTAAAAGTCTTGAATCGTCAATAGTAACTGCTGGAATGCTTAATGAAGATAAAATTGATTTCATTACCTTACCTTCTTTGTTAGATCTAACCAAAATTCCAATATCGGAAGGCTTAATGCATCTATCTTTTCCTTCTTTATTTATAATGTATTTATTATGAGTAAATAAATCTGTTAAGATTCCTTTTACGGCTAATCTTAGTTCTTTTTTATTTTGATGTGCTGAAATAAGAATGGGCTGGATGGGTTTACCATCACATAATAATTGACCTTTATTATTTGGTATGGGGGAATTTACATTTATATAGGAAATTGCGTTTTGTAAGTGAGGATCATTGTTAAAATAAAAAGTATCAAAATTAGGAATGGGCATGAAAAATTGATTCATCGCAGTGATGTACGCTTCAGTTGAACGATAATTCGTATTCATTAAATGCAAATTTTGAACAAATTTATTGGCGTTAAAATAAGTAAAAATATCAGCTTTCCTAAATGCATAAATAGACTGTTTTGGATCACCGATATAAAACAAAATCTTACCCATGCCAAATAGTTTATCGAATATTTCGTACTGCTGTTTATCTGTATCTTGAAACTCATCTATAAATACAGCATCATATTTTTGTTGCAAGGAAATAATTAATTGTTGATTATGTTTATTGGTTACAACTGCATGATACAATTGTCCAATCATATCATCAAAAGTAATAATGCCATTATTTTGCTTTTGTTGTAAAATGCATTTTTTAACTTCTTCAATGGCATCAATTGCAATAAGATTAACTTCTTCTTTATATTTTTTTACAACAGTTTTACTTAAGGTTTGTAAAACGTCAATTTCAGCTAAATATTCCCCAAAGATGGCAACTACATAACCTGTTTCCATTTTTTCATGTAGTTGATCTAAAATAAAATTCTCATCTTCTTCATTCCATGTGTCATAAGAGAAAAGTTGAGAAAAAATAGATTCCTTACCCCATCTATCATTTAAAAGATTCGTTAATATAGCTTGTTTATTGAATTCTAATTTAGCTAATATGGTGTTTTTGGTTGTTTCAATATTGGATTTAAAATCTAACTCCCATTGCAATAAAGCCGCTAAATAATCATCACTTAAAAAATTCGATGGCATAGGTATATTACTAAATAACATTTTGCCACTTAAAGACTTTTTTACTAAATCAAAAATATGGTCATAATTTAACCCAAAACCAATAAATCGTTTTAATAAGTCTAATCTAATCGTAGTTACATGTATCCTCCAGTATTCATTAAAAGCATCTTCCAACATTTGATTGTATTCATCTGGTGAAATGGTTTCGGCACCAAATATTTGACCAGTTTCAAAAGAGAATTCAGATAATGTTCTTTGGCAAAAACTATGTATTGTCAAAACCGAAGTTTCGTCCAAAAACATTTGTGCAGTTTCTAAATTTTTTGCTACTTCTGCAGCGCCTTGTATTTGAATTTGATTATTTAGAATGTTTGAAATTGACTTATCTTCAATTGACTCACCCCTACTTGCTTTTAAAGCGATACGAATAAAAGCTCTAACTCTAATTTCTAATTCAGCAACAGCAGCTTTAGTAAAAGTGACCATTAAAATTTTCTCAATAGGAATTTTCTTTTCAATTACGAGTCTTAATGTTAGCAAAGCAATTGAATATGTTTTTCCTGTGCCTGCACTCGCCTCAATTAAATTACTTCCTGCTAAGGCTACTTCTTCTGCATTAAAATTTGGGTTAGTATGCTGCGGCATTTAATATTTTTTTAATTAATTTCTTTTCTTTGGTGCTATAAAAAAATCAGGGAAATGCAATTTTATAGGATTAAAAATAGATTTCACATTTTCAACAATGATTGAAAATTTATCTTCGTCAAAAAATCCATGATTTACTGCGGTGTTCAAGTAATCATCTTCAAATAAGAATGATTGATCGTCCTCTTTTGCATCTAAATACAATTCCCAGAAAGAATTAAAATCGCCATTTATCATTTGCATATCTTTTTGTGCAAGTGCTGGATAAAAGTTGAAATAAGTATTATGCCCAGCCTTATAGTAGCTTAAAAAAACAGCAAACATGGACAGCGCATCCTGTTTTGATATTTTACCAGCTGGCAATATTGCATCATCTTTCCCTTTAGCTATAAATACAAAGTTGATATCTTCACGCCCAGTGGCAATGATCCCTATATAGGACACAAAACTTTTTAATAAATATTTTAAATTGTCGCTTGAATTGCAAACACTGATAAAATTATTGCCGTATATAGATTCTATTTTACCATTCACTAATGTATTCTCAAGTTCAAATTTAATATCTAGGAAGTTGGATGGCATATCGCTTCGTATTACCTCAAATCTTTTTTTAAGATCAGCAATTCCATCAACAACTATATCGAACGAAGCTGCTCCAAAATTATGGAGTGGAAATTTACCCGATTTTCTTATCGAATTTTTATAACGATCGATTTCATCCTGAGTCATTGAAAGGATACGATCTTGTACCCCCCATTTAGTTAATTGATCAAACCCAAATAATTCATGATCCATCAATAAAACATCCTGATCATGATAGTATACATTCAATTGCTTTTGTAAATATTGCCTTGGAGGATTTTGCAAAAATCTTGCAATATCATTAATATTTACAATTTCAAATGTAAATTGTTTTTGTTGTTTATCTTTTATAGTTATGGGTATGCTTGTTTTGTAACGTCCCTCGCTTAAATAACTGATTAATTTATTATCAGCTTGATATGCTCCACTAAAACTATGTAATGGATGTAACTTTACCCATTCATTACGCAAGGTATCTGTATCTATTTTCACCCCATTTGCTCCTGTCTGTAATCCTCTTGCAACATAATCAATCAACTCATCCACTAATGAAGATGATGGCAATTTACTGCCATCTTTGGCATTTGCACCAATATAACTGATATACAAATAAGATTGTGCCGACATTAAGGTTTCTAGAAATAAATGCTTATCATTATTTTTAACATTTCTATCCCCTGGCTTTACTTCTTGTAACAAACTAAAACTTAATGCTGTTTCTTTTCTAGGAAATTTATCAAAATCCATTCCCAACATGGCTACCACTTTAAATGGAATACTTCTCATTGGTAGAAGCGAACAAAAAGTAATCCCACCTTTTGCAAATGATCCAGCTTTTTTTTCAACCTCCAATCTTTGCAAAAAACTATGACGGAAGATCTCAAAACTAATTTCAATATTAGCATCTTTCTCTAATAATGCCATATGTTCTGTAAACTGAACAAGTTTTGTAAAATCTTCATCCTCCTTTTCACCTGCTTCAAAAATCATGTCTTCAACTAGCTCTTGCAAGTATGCAGCCCATTGCGTTATGGTTCTACTTTGTTTCCTTTCATCCAACTTTTTAGAAAGTACCTTTATAAAATATACCAATCTAACACGCTCCATGCCCTCTGCACCTTCTGCGGTATCTAATGGTATAAAATGGTCTCCCCCATCATATATCTCCACTTCTCCACTCATACAAAGTCCATAAATAATTTTTTTTAATCCATAAGCCCAGCTAATATACCTAGTGTCATCCTCTATTCTACCCTCTAAACTAAATATGATTCCTGCTTGTCTTGCAGCTGTTCTTAAAATTTGTTCGTCCTTGATTTTAAATCGATTTCTGATATATGGGGACTCTAATAATTTCAGAACGGATTCAACTTTAAAACTTTCAGCTTCCAAGGTTAATATTTCCCGTATGGCTGTAAATAAATTATTGCCTAATGAATAACTTTCATCAGCAATATTATAGGGAAATTGATAGGGCGAATTGCTAAATACAGAATGAATAAATGGCGCGTAGATTGATACATCGCTTACCAACACTACAATGTCCTTTGGGGATAATTTTTCATTCTTTTTATCTACTAATTCAATCAAATAATTATGTAATATTTCAACCTCTCTTACTGGCGTATAGGCTGCATTCAGCATAATTGATCCATCATAAACATCCAATGTTGTTAATTTAATTCGATCCTTAATATTGGCATTATTATAAATATCAAATTGAATCTTTTTTAATAATGTATTGGGGGCGATTATAGGAACTGCATAATCATCATTATAAACATTTACAAAATCGTCATTCTCCATTATTAATGAAAAAGACTCCTTAATTATGCCACCCCAATTTAATAGCAAATCATTGCCAATTAATAAATGGTCAAAAGCAGCTCTTTCTATGTTCTTTTTTCTTAATAATTTTGTGATTTGCTGTTCAGATTTATAATCCATCCATATTTCTTTTGGGCATGGATTTACTAAGTACAGATGGATATCCATAAACTTAGCGAGGGTATAAAAAATATTTAAATAATAGGGTGTTATTACAGCAAGTCCAAATAAATGTAATGAAGGAATATTTACTTTAACAGCTACTTGCATTGCTGGGTCAAGTAAAGCATCCATCAATGTATTGGCCATTTGAACCCTGTCTTCGTAGTTATTTCCAAGCTTTAGTTTAAGATTTACCCATAACCACTCCTGCCAACTATCTGGGGATTCTCCATGCATTAGTTTAGCATTCCATAATTGTATTGTTTCGTGTCTATAAATTTGGTATTGATCAAACAAATCAGCTAATTCATCACTTAATGCAATTCTTTTTATATCATTCCCTTCATAATAACTTGCCGTTGAAGGATAACTATTCAAAAATGCAGGATTACTTAATAATCCGTAAATACACCAACGAATATCCTCCGTATTTACAATGCTTTTACCATTTCTTATACTTTTTCGATATATCTCTGTAATTATATCATTTGGTTTGCAAAAATGAATATTTGCAGCAATACCATTTTCTCTAGCAATTGTTTGCTTCAGCCAACTATTCATCCCCTCAGTTTGTGTCACTACCCACTGTTTTACAAACGGATTTTGGTCCGTTGACTTTAAATCAACTGCCAACAATTCAGCCAATGTTTGTAATGAGTTAGAGACGTTTAAATGTATGCTCATAGTTGCTTATTCAAAATTAAATGTCAATACTATCTGTGATTCCTGAAATTCTATTAACCATTGAATGCACAGCATGTTCAATAGTACCCAATTCCCCCTGAATAGTTATGCTAGTTTTAGCCCTAGTAATACCAGTATAAAGTAATTCACGGGTTAACAAAACATGATTATTTCCCTCAGGCAAAATCACCATCACATGGTCAAATTCTGATCCCTGGCTTTTATGAATGGTCATTGCAAAAGCAGTTTCTGAATGATTTAAATAAGCAGGTAAGACAGATTTTATACCCCCCTTACCATCTTCAAACCAGGCTCTTAAATTTCCACTAACATCTTTACGTATAATGCCTGTATCTCCATTTAACAGTCCTAAATCATATAGGTTTCTAGTAATCATAATTGGGCGATGTTCATAAAAAACACCATCCGGTTTAATGAGCCCTTTTTTTCTTAATTGTAATTCAATCGCATTATTCGTTGCGAATAAACCTCGCGGACCCTGCCTAACAGAAACCAAGACTCTTAATTGATTCAGCTTTTTTAAAGCTAATAGTACATCAGGCTCATTTATAAAGTTGGCGTATCCCGCTACAAAACGATTAAGTAATGTTGAATCAAATGTATGATCGACGCTCAGATTAGTTCCTTGTGAATTAGAAAAGAGGGCTTTTACTTTTTCTATATTCCCTTCAATAATAGCTTTGCTTAACTTTCCGATTACTCCTTGACTATTGAATCGATGACTAAACCTCAATTCAATAATATGACCAGCTAACAAATTATTGGTATCTGCAATAAAATCAGAAGTAATATTTCTATCCCCGTCAGTAATAAATTCATTTATCCAAAGCATAGCATCTTTTGAAAACAAATTTAATCCTGGTAATGTTTGACATAAATCACCTAATAGACTACCCGCTTCAACTGAGGCCAACTGATCCTTATCACCCAGCAATATAATCCTTGTATTTTCACCAATAGCTTCTAACAGTTTTGAGAACATTGGAACATCAATCATGGAAGCTTCATCAATAACAACCCAATCATATGGCAAAGGGTTTTGCGCATTATATTTAAAACTTATCGTATCTTTTATATAACCCAATAAACCATGAATTGTACTTGGGACTAATTGTGCAATTTTTTCTTTTGTTTCTAAGGTAAAATCCAATTTACTTGTTTTGAGCGACTCTAGCATTCTCATAGAAGCCTTGCCTGTAGGCGCTGCTAAAGCAACACGAGCATTTGGTGATATAGCATAAAGAACAATCAATAATTTTGCAAGCGTTGTAGTTTTGCCTGTCCCTGGCCCACCAGTGATAATACTAAAGTTATTTAGTAATGCATTTAAAACAGCAACCATTTGCCAATCTACTTTTTCATTAGTAGATAGCCCTTCTAAATCATAATTCGTATTAAGTGATTGAATTAACGCTTGGTTAGATTCTAAATCAGTTTTTCTACTTGCCAATACTTCTTTTTCAGCATCAATCATTTTTTTTAAATTATTGATGATACTGGTTTCATATTTATAATATCGCTGAAAATATAATCGATTATTAGATAAGATAAATGGGGCTGTATTAATTTTATCCTTGGAAATAAGTTTAGAATGCTTCATTAAATCAACGGGATTCATGGCAGTTTCGTATGGCGTTGATGATAAATTTTTACTTACCGCTTCTAATTCTATACAAATATTTCCTTCTGTAAGCCTCTTTGACAACAAATAAACATACGGCCAAATGAACGTTTCTTCAAAATATTCGGCAAATTGTTGATGTATGTCATCGGTTATATTCATATATCTATATTAAACAGAATTAAATTTAGGATATTGTTAATTAGTAAGTCTATACATTAATTAAATTTTCACTTAACAAATTAGCATGAGACTGATGACAGGTAAATATAAATACCTGCTTATTTTTAGCATACTCCTTAAAACATTTTGCAGCTAATTGTTGTCTGTTTTCATCAAAATCAACCATTGGGTCATCAAAAACTAGGAACCCATCTAGTCCAGCTAAATAATAATCAGCCATCGCGAATCTTAAAGAAAGTCCTAAAACACCCGAAGTCCCCTGAGACAATAATTCAATGGGTAACGAAAAATTTGATGCCGTGTTTCTAATAAGATCAGGTGTTAACTTATTACTTGCCATTATTTCATATTTACCTCCAGACAAGGTGTTTAAGTACTTGCTTAAATTTTGTTCGTAGGATTGATACGGATTGGAAGCATTTCTTGCTAAAATATCATTTAATTTATTCAATACTTTTTCAATTGCTTTTGCCTCCTCTATTTTTTGGGCTTTTTGTCTTTGCAATAATTCAATTTGATCTTGTAATTCCGAGGCAAGAATTTCGGGTTGCCCCCCTTCCAATTTAGCTCTTTCTAATTCTAAATTTTTTAATTCAGCATCATTTTCTTTTAATCTATTTTTTGCTTCCAAATACTTGGATCTAAATGCTACTATATCAAAAGATGCATCAATTGGAGGCAAGCTTGCTAATTTTTCTTTAGCAGTTTGTTCATTTTGAATGCAAATTAATCTCAATTCATCTAACTTGTCTAAAGTTCCATGGGTTGCAACAAAGCCTTCTAGTTTTTTAATATCATTGTCAATCAATAATTTCAGCGCTGCAATTGATTCAATCAAAGAATTGATTAAACTATCTAAGTCTTCTACAGACCTGGTTTTTGGAAGATTTTTTATTTTATTCACTACTATGTTTAATTCATCAAAGTCGTTGCCAGCAATTGCACTTTCGTAATTAGATTTTACAGAATTAAGTAATTGAATAGTATTATTATATTTATCATTCAAATCTAGTAATGTTTGAAAATCATTCACATACATTTTTTTCAAAGCAGATTGATACTGTATAGACAACTCCTCTATTTTAGTTTCAAGTTGACTAATTTGATCTGTCATAGATTTAACCTCAATGGTAACCTCAGCGGAATTATAACGGAATCCTTTATTTACTTCAATGGAAATATTATTCCCAGTTGTTAATTTAGTTAATGCTGAAATATTTGAACTATGCTGCAAGTCGACTTCCAAATTTATCTTTGGGTGTATATTTACAATAAATTTTTGTGCAGCTTCTAAACTACTTAATTCAGCTTTTGATTTTTGTAGAGGATCATAAATTAATTTTACAGCAGCTACTTCTTTATCGGTAACCGCTTGCATTGACTGTAACAAATCCTGTACTTTTTGTACTTTATTTTTTAACGAAACTATATTTTCAAATTGAGCAATTTTAACAACAGCATCAGAAGCCAACCTGGCATTTTCTATTTCTTCCCTTAATTTAATTAATTGATCATTATATAATTTATAGTTATTTTTATTCACAGGCAAATTTGCATTTATTGCATTCCATTCTGCCTGAACCGTTCTTAAGTTTTCTTTGACAGTTAGCTGCGTATCAATTTCAAGACTCATTTCTTTACGTAGCGTTAAACTTTCTACTAAGACTGCATTATTGTCAATAAAGGATTTATCAACATTCACAATCTGTTTTAAGTCGTTAATAGCGTTTGCATTTTTGGTATAATTTAGATCGTAATTTATACGATTTTCAAGTGCTAATTCTTTATCATAAATTTCGTAAGCCAGTTCCAAAATTTCTCCAACTTCTCTTGACCATTTATTTTCAAATGAACCTTTATTGTTTTTTGAAATAACTGGCATTTCTTCATCTAATAACCAATTACTTGTTAACCGTTCAAATTCATTGGCAAGTTGAGACTTTACTTGTTCGGGGTTAATGTCTCCCGTATTTAAAATCGCACTTCTCAATATTTGATCTAAACTATTAATCACTTCCGCATCTTTTTCTTTCATTATTGCATCAATAGTATTTGCAATTTTGGCCTGAGTAGTAAAAAGCACATCCCTTACCGTGGACTTATTTAATTTAAGTAATTTATATAAAGCAGCTTGCACTTCATTAGCATCATTAATTCCAACTTGGCCAAGTTTATTCAATGAACTCACATTTTGTACTCCCCAAGACTTCTTTAATTCATACATGATTCCTTCCACTTCAAAAAGCAAATCAATATGAATGGTATCTCCACCTATTGGAATAAAACTTGACACTTGACTTTTAAAATCCAATTTTGACAAATTAGTAGGTGTCAACAGTACCAAAAGCAATGACTTTACAATCGTAGATTTTCCTGCCTCATTATTTCCATAAACGACATTAAGACCTGATTCAAATTGATATGTTTTATTAACCGTTCCCGCAAAAGGATGTAAGTGTAATTTAATTATTTTCATTAGTCACTCCTTATATTGATTACAACTTATTTAGATAAATTTTTAGAAATAACTTCAAATGCCGTTTGAGTACTAAACCCTTCTGGGTCTTCATGGAGCAATTCTGTTAACAAAATATGCGGCAAACTTCCGGCCGCAAAATCTGCATCAATGGCAGCTTCATCAATTTTACGTTTAATGAATTTGGTACCTTCAAAGTGTAAAAATCCTGTATTTTTATCCGCACATTCTTTAAAAAATTCATTTAAAACACTTAGTTCTTGATCAACCAATATGCCTTTTAAATTTAAACGCACTGCTGTATTTTTTCTATCATAGGAAGACAATTCACTTTTTAAAAAATCAATATCTACAAGAGATCTAAGCTCCTTTTCAATTACTTTAAACCTAAATTTTGTTGGCTGAATTTTCTTAGCTTTTACACTTTTTGATTTATCTATTTCAATTATCCAAGCATTCCCAATATTTGTTGACTTCCAAGAATCTGGCATGTGTGTGCCACTCATAAAATATCCAGGATTGGTATTGATAGACTCCTGGGTAGGATAAGGAACATGAATGTGGCCTAATAACCAAAAGTCTACTCCTGCCCCAGTAAGGGATTCGGCTTTCATATTGAAATACTTCCCATCTTCGTCTCTACCCAGTCCATCCACATTTCCATGTGCAATTCCAATATGAATTGCATTGGGATTCTTTTCTTCATTCTTTACCCAACCAATCATATTATCTTGAGAATGTAAGGTTCTACATGCAGCTGGATAAAATCTCACTTCTTGATCCCCTATGGCATCTACATAAACTTCATATTCATGTAATACTATAATTTTTTCAGCGTCAACATTCAATTTAAAATAATGCCATAAACTATCAACTTCATCAATATAAAAATCATGGTTGCCAGGTATAACAATTACCTTCTCTTTAAACCCTTTTAATATTTTAATAACCTCCGCAGTTCTTGATTTATTTAATTTGGTTACATCAAACAAATCCCCGGCAATCACTAGATAATTTGCATTTTCTTTATTTCCTTCATCAACAATTCTTTTTAATGATTCTAGTCGCTCTTTTACTAATTCTGTTTTAGCTTGCCCAACTGTATTATAGGAAATACCAATATGATTATCAGCGGTATGGACAATTTTTATGCTCATTTATCTATTTTTTCCAGTTTTTCCCGATTTTTAGAGAATTCTAAATTTACGAATTTTTTTGACACAATGAATAATGCTCATCGCCGAAAATATTACCCCTCCCTACCCCTTCACGTACACTAAATAATCCCCAGCCATTAATTCAAAGGAAGCTTCATTTTGGAATGAATAATTAAAGCCTGAGAACAGATTTTGGAACGACCCTTGTAATTTTTCGTGGGAAAAGGAAACTTTATGATGATCAGGTGATAAGTTCAAAACTACAAGGACAGTAGCTGCGGCATCATGTCGGATATAGGCCATTACGCCATTGGCATCCGTGGGTAAATTAAATGTATCGCCACTTGTTATTGCTTTATGCGATTTACGCAAAACGCAAAGTGTTTTATAAAAATCGTGTAATGCGGGCTGCGATGTTGTCCAGTCAATTTGATCCTTATCAAAAAAGGCCAATCGTTTTTTATTAGGCAATTCCTGTCCACTATATAACAATGGAATTCCTTTCCAAGTTTGTGTAAATACTGCCCATGCTTTAGCTGCTGCCCCATATTTTTCATACTCTGTTCCATTCCAACTATTCTCATCATGATTTGATGTAAATAATAACTTACTTGCACCAGCAGGATACTGTGCATAGTCATGCAAAACATTATAAATATCATGTATTCCTGCTTCCCCTTTTGCTAATTTTTCAGATGCATGCATAAAAGCCCATGCATAGGAAGTATCAAAAACTCGATGATAATTTACGTCCTCACATTCTGCTAAAAAATACAAAGGCTTAATGGATTCCACTGCTTTACGTGCATCTACCCAAAAATCCAAAGGCACTAAATGTGCCATATCACATCTAAATCCGTCAATTTTAAAATCACGTACCCAATACTGCATGGCACCTATGAGTGCATTACGCATTTCATTATTTGAATAATTTAAATCCACCACATCATCCCACCCATTACGTTCTGTAAACTCCCCAACTTCATTTCTTGAAAACCAATCAGGGTGTAATTCCATCCACTCATGTTGTCTACCTGTATGATTAGCTACCCAATCAATAATTACTTTCATCCCTAAATTGTGCGCTGCATTTACTAAATTCAAAAAATCAGACTCATTCCCAAACTCTGGATTAATTTTTGTGTAGCTACTGCATGCATAATAACTACCTAATGACCCTTTTTTTACAACCTGACTAATGGAAGTAATGGGCATGAACCATAAAATGGAAACACCCATATCCGCCAATCTTGGCAAATGCTTTTGAAATGCAGCAAAAGTTCCCTCTGGTGTATATTGTCTAATATTCACCTCATAAATAGTGGCGTCTTTTGCCCAATTAACGGTTGTGAAATTTGCGTCCATCTTAAT
>CAIQQR010000106.1 GCA_903874055.1 uncultured Bacteroidota bacterium
TTAATTTATTTGAAATGAAAAACCAAATTGTACAAAAGTACACTCCGTTTATTTTATTATTAGTAGTGGCTGTTGTTGCCTTATTTGTTCCTCAATTACCTAGTTATGTTGGAAAAGCGGACACTTATAGCTCAGCCGACATCGCATGGATTTTGGTAGCAACTGCATTAGTTTTTATAATGACTCCAGGCTTAGCCTTCTTTTATGGCGGTATGGTACACAGAAAAAACATTTTATCTACCATGATAAAAAGCATTGTATCAGCAGGCTTAGTATCTGTAATTTGGATAACTTATGGTTATAGTTTAAGTTTTGGAGAATCAATAAATGGTTTCATTGGAAATCCAATGACCCATTTATTTTTTAAAGGAGTTGCAAATGGAGCACCAACTTTACAAGGTGGGACAGCAATGACAATCCCTTTGTTATTATTTGCTTTGTTTCAATTGATGTTTGCCATCATCACACCAGGTTTAGTGGTAGGTGCCGTTGCTGAGCGTATCAAATTCACTTCGTATATCTTGTTTATTGTTTTATTTATCACTTTAATATATGCGCCTTTAGCACACTGGTCATGGCATCCAAATGGATTCTTATTAAAGATGGGTGCATTGGACTTTGCAGGAGGCACTGTTGTCCATATTAGTGCAGGATGCGCAGCATTAGCTGGCGCCATTGTCTTAAAACAAAGACGTGCAAAATTAGAACAACAAGAAATTCCTCCTGCTAATATTCCTTATGTATTAATTGGAACAGGTTTATTATGGTTTGGTTGGTTCGGTTTTAATGCAGGATCAGCATTAAGCGCAAATTCATTAGCCATTAACGCATTTGCAACTACCAATACTGCAGCTGCCGCCGCAGGTTTAGCATGGATGTTCTTTGATGTTATGAGAGGCAAAAAGCCATCAGTATTAGGTTTCTGTATAGGAGCAGTGGTTGGATTAGTAGCGATTACTCCAGCAGCTGGTTTTGTAGGCATTCCTCAAAGTATTTTTATTGGTGTTATTGGTGCTGTAATTTCAAATTCACTTAGTCATGCATTTAAATTATCTCGTGTAGACGATACATTAGATGTATTCCCTTGTCACGGAATTGGTGGAATGGTAGGTATGTTATTAACTGGCGTTTTTGCTTCAAAAGCAGTAAACCCTGCAGGTAACGATGGTTTATTTTATGGTAATCCTGCATTCTTCTTTACACAGTTAAAAGCAATGTTAATTGTTGTTGTATATAGCTTTACCGTTTCTTATTTAATCTTCAAATTCATCGCGCTATTATTACCATTGCGTGTATCTGAGGAAGAAGAAGAATTAGGATTAGATGCTACTCAACACGATGAAAAATATGGTAGAAATCCATTGAAAGCATAAAAATTTATATAGGTTTTAGATTTTATCAAGCAATTGAAAGGCCCGAATTTCTATTCGGGCCTTTTTTATTATATTAGTGCTTAGATGCAATACTTAAAAAGAATATTACAATTAACCTATTGCTTATACGCTTTAATCGTATTTGCTATTTTTACTATTTTTGCTGCCATTGCTTTAATTTTTCTACTCCCATTTGATAAACAAAAATTAGCCACCCGTATTCATAAAGTGTGTAGATATTGGGGTAAGTGTTGGTATTTATTTACTGGATTGCAACATCAAGAAATATTTGAAGCAGTGCATAATTTTAATAGACCACATATTTTTGTTGCCAACCATAATTCATATATGGATATTCCTCCCATAGTGATGCTTAAGCACCAACCTATAAGACCGTTGGGAAAATTCGAATCCTCAAAAATTCCTATTTTTGGATGGATATATAAAGCCGCAGTAATAATGGTTGACAGAAGCAGTCCCGAACAAAGGGCGAAAAGTTTAAGAAATTTAAAAGCTGCTTTACATAAACACATTTCTATTTTCATTTTCCCAGAAGGCACATTTAGTATGACTTCACAGCAACCCTTGAAATCATTTTATAATGGGGCCTTTAAATTAGCTATTGAAATGCAAGTTCCCATACAACCTATATTAATGATTGATGCTGTAGACCGAATGCATTTTGATAGTGTTTTTTCTTTAAATCCTGGAAAGAACAGAGTAGTATATTTGACTACTGTTGAGGTAACTAATTATAAAATGGAAGATATAGATATACTTAAAGAAAAAGTATACCAAATGATGGATGAAGGGCTAAGAAGATACCGAAACTATCCCAATAATATTTAGTCCTTTAGTTATACCCACAAAATCATAGTGTCAAAATCATAGTGTATTTTTGTATATACCAATATGTACGCAGAAATTATAATACCACTTGCCCTTCCCAAAAACTATACTTGGGAAATACCTTCTCATCTAATTGAGGAAGTAATGATTGGCATGCGTGTTGAAGTAATGTTAGGTGCCAATAAAAGATATGCAGGCATCATAAAAAAATTTATTGAAGTAAAACCTGATGCATTTAATCCTAAGCCCATATTATCTGTATTAGACGAAGCACCAATCGTTTACCCAGCGCAAATTGCTTTATGGGAATGGATGGCAAATTACTATATGTGCACAGAAGGGGAAGTAATGCAAGCGGCTATACCAAGCCATTTGAAAATAAGTAGTGAATCAGTATTTATATTTAATGAAGATTTTGCTTTGGACAGCCATCATTTAACCGATGCAGAATATATTATAAGCGAAGCGTTGCAAATTAAAAAAGAACTAAGTATATCTGAAATTCAAAAATTATTAGATAAAAAATCGGTCTACCCTGTTGTCAATAAATTAATATTAAAAGGGGCCTGCTTTATTCAGGAAAATATGACTGATAAATACAAAGCAAAGGCAGAAACATTTATCACATTAGCTGCACAATACCGCGAAGCCGCAGTACTGGAAAAACTATTAAATGAATGGTCCAGAGCCCCTAAACAACTTGCTTTATTACTTTCCTTTTTACATCTAGAAAAAACAGAGCCAGCTGTTACGCAAAAAGGGATTTTGGAAAAATCCGATGCTTCTCATGCGCAATTAAAAGCATTAATTGATAAAGGGATATTAATTGCTGAAAAAAAGAAAATTGACCGACTTTCAAAAGATATTTCTTTAGGACCTATCAGCAATCATACTTTATCAAATAACCAACAAATTGCGTTTGAATCCATTTTGGAGCAACTCAAAACACATCCTGTACATTTGTTACATGGCATTACGGGTAGTGGTAAAACACAAATTTATGTTGCCTTGATTAATGAAATAATCAAGAAAGGTGAGCAAACTTTATATATGTTGCCCGAAATTGCATTAACTGCTCAAATGATACGCAGATTAAAACAATATTTTGGGAACGATATTGCAATTTATCACTCTAAATTCAATCCCAATGAAAGAGTTGAAATTTGGAATAAAGTAAAAACAGGTGAAATTAAAATAGTATTAGGAGCAAGGTCTGCACTCTTTTTACCATACCAAAATTTATCACTGATAATTGTAGATGAAGAGCACGATGGTTCTTATAAGCAACAAGAACCTGCACCGAGATACCAAGCTAGAGACACCGCTATTTATTATGCAAATCAAATAAATGCAAAAGTTATTTTAGGATCAGCAACACCTTCCATTGAATCTTTCTACAATGCGTCCAATCATAAATATGGATATACACATTTAACGGAGCGATTTAACAAAGGTGCCCTTCCAAGTATTCATTTAATTGACACAAAGAAACAACCATTAAGCGCTGCAATATTAACGCCAGCTCTTTTAGATGAAATAAGAAAAACAATTGACGCAAACAAGCAAGTAATATTGTTTCAAAACCGAAGAGGCTACGCCTCCTATATTATATGTGAAACCTGCGGATGGATTCCACATTGTAAACATTGTGATGTAACACTCACTTATCATAAAAATAAAAATCTACTTTCTTGTCATTACTGCGGAGCAACCTATCCCATACTTACTACCTGTCAAGCATGCGGCAAGCCTCATTTTAGACAAAAAAGTTTTGGCACAGAACAAATTGAAGAAAAACTAAATCAAGCTTTGCCTGGTGTAATTGTTGCTAGAATGGATTTTGACAATGTAAAAGGAAAGAATGAACACGATCAATTAATTCAGCAATTTGAACAAAGGCAAATTGATATTTTGGTGGGTACTCAAATGGTAGCAAAAGGATTAGACTTTGAAAATGTTGATTTAGTCGGAATCGTTGATGCAGATAGCTTACTAAATTTTAATCAATACCGCGTAAATGAACGCGCTTTTCAAATGATGGAACAAGTAAGTGGTCGTGCTGGCAGAAAGAATAATAATGGGAAAGTATTTATTCAAGTGAGTCAAGTACAACACCCTATTATTCAATTCATACAAACGCACGACTACGCAGGATTTTATCAATACGAGATACAAAACAGAAAGCAATTTGCATATCCACCTTTTAGTAGGCTAATGAGCATCATATTTAAACATAAGGAAAATAATATTGCAGAAGAAGCGGCAAATCATTTTTTACAAAACTTAACCCCCGAAATAAAAAGAACAGTACTGGGTCCTGCGCAACCATTGGTAAACAGGGTTCGAAATAAATATATTTGGGAATTATGTGTAAAGATTTCAACTCAATCCAACCAATTACAAATTGCAAAAAGGCAATTAGGCCATTATATTGGATTAATACAAGTGCATCCTAGATATAAATCAGTTCAAATTATTATTGACATTGATCCAAACTAGTTTATCTGCAATAGCTGTAAATTTATAAAGCAAAACCTGAATGCAAACCACAAATAATATATCTCTTAAACCATACCATAGCTTTGCTTGCGAAGAAACAGCTAGTCATTTCTCAATCATCACATGCAATAAAGATATTGAAGCTGTTGCAACATGGAGTAAAACAAATAATCAACCCTTGCTTATTTTAGGTTCAGGGTCGAATGTTTTGTTCACAAAAGATTTTGATGGGATTGTGGCCAAGATGGAATTAATGGGCATCAAAAAATTAAACGAAACTGCATCCGAAGTTTTACTTGAAGTGGGTGCAGGTGAAAATTGGCATTATTTTGTAAGTTATTGTGTTCAAAAAGGCTGGGGAGGAATTGAAAATTTAAGCTTAATCCCAGGCACAGTTGGCGCTAGTCCTATTCAAAATATTGGCGCCTATGGTGTTGAGGTAAAGGACACCATTAAGCATGTTAGCGCTTATGATACAATAAATGATACATGGGTGAATTTCAATAATAATGAATGCGATTTTGGATACCGAACTAGCTTATTTAAAAATGCGCCTAACAGATACATTATTTCAAAGGTTCAATTTACTTTACAAAAGCAACCTACCCTTAAAACTGACTATGGTGTAATAAGAGAAGTGTTACATGATAGAAATATAAAAAAACCTAGCTTGGTTGATATTTCGAACGCTATTATTCAAATTAGAACAGAAAAATTACCAGACCCTAAAAAATTAGGAAATGCAGGTAGCTTTTTTAAAAATCCTTTGATTCCAATTGATCAATTTGAGCAACTAAAAAACAAATTCCCTCAAATGATTGCCTACCCTACAACGGATACCACTTATAAGCTAGCAGCTGGCTGGCTAATAGAGGCTTGTGGTTTTAAGGGTATAAAGATTGGCAATGTTGGTTGCTATGACAAACAAGCACTCGTAATTGTAAGCTATGGCGCTTTATCAGGTAAGGAAATTTTTGATTTTTCCGAATCAATTATCCAAAGCGTAAGGGAAAAATTTAATATTACGCTCGAAAGAGAAGTGAACATTTTATAAATAATAAAGGCTTCGAAAATCGAAGCCTTTATTATTTATAAAACACCTTTGTTATTTTTATGTACTATCTTAAGTAATCTTTCCTTATCAATAATTAGCCTTCATATCTGTACGACGATTATTCGCTCTGCCTTTTGAAGTTTTATTGGTATCAATTGGGTTTGTATCTGCTACACCATCTTTTTTTAATCTTTCAGCTGCAATTCCTTTTTTAACTAAATAAGCATGCACAACAATAGCACGTTTTAATGAAAGTGGTTTATTTACTTTGTTAGAACCTGTATTATCAGTGTTGCCAATAATATCTAAATGAATATTTGGATATTTATTTAATGCTGTAACAACGGCATCTAATTTAGCTAAATTTTTCTTTGATATAGCTACCTTACCAATTTCAAATTTGAAATTTTTGGTGACATCATTCAATAATAATTGAACGTCTTCACATCCATGATTAGCAGCAATGCCTGCTTCAGTTGGACATTTATCTTCCTCATCGTTTACTCCATCTTTGTCTGTGTCAGGAATAGGACATCCACCATATCTAGTTAATCCAGCAACAGCAGGGCATTTATCTTCCTCGTCATTAACACCATCTTTATCAGTATCAGGAATAGGACATCCACCATATTTAGCAACACCTGCAACATTTGGACATTTATCCATTTCGTCATTCACCCCATCATTATCTGAATCTGGGATTGGGCAACCAAAATACTTTGCAGTACCCACTTGATTTGGACATTTATCTAAACTATCCACCACCCCGTCATTATCTGAATCCACTGCCAATGGAGCAGGTGGCAACATCACAGGCTTTTTGTCTTTGCCTTTTAATGATAATGAATAACTAATGGAATAATTTTGATGCATCTTTGTTAAATAAGAAGCTTCCGCATTATGCGTTGCTTGAATAAATATAAAAGATCCTTTGTTCGCTTTAATTTGTAATCCAGCACCTACTGGAGCATAAGCCGAGTAGTAATATAAACGATCTAAACCAACACCAATACCTGCTGTTATATAAGGAACTACTGCTTGCTCGTCTGTTAAAAACTTATAGTTTAAGCCAAAATCTAAGGAGGCATAATCTTTTGCATTTGAGGCTGCAGGCACTTTTAATGAGGTGTAGTATGGATATTTTAAAGTTCCAAAATCTAAGTTGGCTACAAAATCTACTTTCTTTGTCCAACCTTGAATATATTGAATACCATAATTTGTAGTAGACTTGGTCAACCCATCCGTATGATTGGTTTGTTTAAAATCAAGCAACCCAAATTTTAATGCAATTGATGCTGGCTTGATAGTTGCTGTATCCTGTGCTATGATACTATTTGTAATTAGCAAGCACACTATTATTTGTACTATTCTTTTCATATTTATATATTAATTTATAATTCTACTTTTCGTTTTTAGGATTCTTTTCACTCTTATCCACTGCCTCTATCACAACTTTTATGATACCATCTCCTTTATTACTCATTGCTAATTTTTTAGCTGCAGCCCCACTTAAATCTATCACCCTGCCTTTTTTTAGCATTGATGGATGCATCCTATCATTAATCCTAACTAATACTGACTTTCCATTTTTCATACTTGTGACTCTCACAATTGAATTTAGCATGAAGATATTGGATGCGGCAGTAAATTTATTATTCTTGTACCGCTCCCCTTTAGTAGTATTGGTCCCATGTAAATTGGCACTATAAAAAGTAGCCTTACCAGTTACTTTGTTAAATTCTATTTTAATTTTATTGGTATCAATAAGTCGATGATACTTTTTTATTAACCCACTATCAATACAGTTTTCGACAAATGGATTTATTCCGTAATGATCCTGCGCTTTTAAAAAAGGCGAAAGAATTAAGAAAAATAATATGACCAATAGGTTTCTCATTATCCAATATTAATTACTTCAACTACACTATCTAAATTTAATGTTCCATAAATATGAGGAAACAATTCATCTAAATCAGCTGCTAGTTCGAATAAAACAGGACGACTTACTTTAGCTTTTTCAATTTTCAATTTAATTAACCCTGTCTGCCCTTTATAAAAACGGTCCAATACACCTGCTATTTGTTTTTCAACAGAACAGTGTATAAATCCTTCTTGATCATAGCCTGCAGGCTTGTATGATCCGTTTATTTTTGCTAGTTCCCACTCAGTTTGAGTAGTAAAATGGTATATATATTCGCTTTCCATTTTCTATTTTTTATGTTTAAACTAATTTTTAAATATTGGTTTAAATTATTTTTAATTTTTTTATTTTAAAATTCTTGGAATTTTTTGTTCTAATAACATTAAATCAGCAAGCACTATTGCCGTTACCGCTTCCAATACTACGGGTACTCTTAATGCAATGCATAAATCATGCCGTCCTTTTACAGAGAACACTTCTTGTTCATTGGTTTCCCAATTCCAAGTGGTTTGATCTTTTGGAGTGGAGGAAGTAGGCTTAACAGCAATTCTAAAAACCAAATCATTCCCATTGGTATATCCACCAACCACACCACCTGCATGATTTGTTTTGGTTTTACCAGTTTCGTCTAAGATGGGATCATTGTGATTAACTCCAAACATAGAGGCCGCCGCAAACCCTGTTCCAAATTCAATACCTCTTATGGCAGGTATTGCAAATACAGCATGGCTAATTAAAGATTCTACAGAATCAAAAAAATGCTCACCTAAACCAATAGGCAACCCTTTTACCACACATTCAACAATACCACCCACACTATCCTTTTGATCAATTGCTTTTTGCAAACCTTTTTCTAAATCTGTTTCGCCACCAATACTTACTATATTTGATTCAATCGAAATATCTTTTAATAACTTTTTTGCAATCACTCCAGCGCCTACTAATGCTGCTGTTAAGCGACCACTAAAATGTCCTCCTCCTCTAAAATCTTCAAAGCCACCAAATTTATGATGTGCAGTGAAGTCGGAATGACCTGGTCTAGGTACCGCACGTTGTTTTTCGTAATCGCCACTACGTGTGTTGTTGTTTTCAAACAACATGGTAATGGGTGCACCGGTAGTGGTATCGTTAAATAAACCTGATTTAAAAATAGGCATATCATCCTCCTGTCTTGGTGTAGTCCCCTTTTGCTTACCCCCTTTACGACGCTCCATATCTGTAACAAAATCTGCTGCCAACAATGGCAAACCTGCAGGACATCCATCCACTACTATACCTACACAGGCACCATGTGACTCGCCTAAAATTTGTACTTTAAATAAGGTTCCAAAACTATTCATGTTAATCTTAATATTACAAGTTAAGAATTATTAGTTGCTAATTGATTTCAACTTTTGCACCTAATTGAGCTAAATGATCAAAAAAGTTGGTATAGGATTTGTTAATTGCTTCAGCCTCAGTGATTTTGATAGGTGCATTTGCAATTAATGCAGCCACTCCACAGGCCATGGCAATTCTATGATCATGTTGAGAAAATACCTCAGCACCTTTTACTTCGCCGCCACCATGAATTTTCATGATATCACCTTCTAAATCAATTTGAATACCCAACTTCGCAAACTCAGTTTGTAAAGTTAAACCTCTGTCACTTTCCTTGTGTGCCAATCTACTTACTCCTTTAATTTCTGAAACACCCATACAAGCAGCAGCAAGTGCCACTAATGGTGGAAATAAATCTGGGCAATCTGTAGCATCAAATTCAAATGCTCTTAATACTTCATCCTCCACTGAACCAATTTGAATTCCTTCTGAATGCAATGCAATTGAAACATTTGCGTTTTGCAAAGCTTGCATCACTGCTTTATCAGCTTGAGTAGAATCCATTTGTAATCCTTTTACAATAATAGGACCTGCAATAGCACCAGCAACTAATAAAAATGCTGCACCACTCCAATCCCCTTCAACTGTATATTCAATTTTTTCTTTTAAAGGTTCGTGAGGCAAAAAAGTAAACTCTTCATAGTTATCATGTTGCACTTCCCAACCAAATGCATTTAAAACAGCTAAGGTTAAATCGATATAAGGCTTGCTTTTCAAATCCAATACTTTAATCACTGCATCCTTTACATCGCTAGCTGCATAGGCCATTAACAAACCAGTTAAAAATTGCGAACTCAACGAACCATCAACTGTGATGGTAGCGGGTGCTTTTAAAGGACCTTGTATTTGAATGGGTAAAAATCCATTTTGAGAATTGATAGTAACACCCAAAGATGGGAAAATCTCATCGAAAAAATGCATTGGACGTTTTACTAAACTTCCTTTACCATTAATTGTAATAGATTGGCTACTTATAGCTGCAATAGGTGTAAACATTCTTATTCCCAAACCACTTTCACCACAATTCATTTCGGGACCAACGGGGTTTACGCCTTTAGAAATTACTTTAATGGATTCAACAAAGGTTGCTCCCTTTTCATTTATTGCATTATTTATTTCAACATTTGCACCTAATTTTTGAATCACATCTAATGCGGCTAAATCGTCATTGGAATGGCCTGGATTCAAAATGAGCGTATCGCCCACATGCAATAAAGCAGCAGCACATGCTCTTTGCATACTGCTCTTACTGGCTGGGGCAACCTGAGCTCCTTTTAATTTACCTGGATGTACAATCGCAATCATTTTATGAATACAATTTTATCAGTTTATACAATGTTTTCATAGGTACTGTCTCGTAAACTGCTTTACCAATTTTGTTTAACAACACATATTGCATACCTGCTTTTGCATTTTTCTTATCCTTCTGCATCACTTCCATAGCAGCATCAATATCAAAGTGCATTGTAGTTGGTAAGCCATATCGCTTTAAAGTTTCAACAAGTAATCCAACCCCATTAAAGTTTTGTAATACCTGTGAAATTTTAGCAGCATACACCATTCCAATACTAATGGCATGCCCATGCAATAATGCATGTTCATTTTCAATAGCATGTCCTAGGGTATGTCCAAAATTGAGCAACTTACGATCCCCTTTTTCAAACTCGTCTTTTTGAACTACTTTCACTTTTATCTGCACATTTTTTTCAATGAGCGTAGCCAAAGCTTTTTTATTTTTTTGATAGTAGGCAATGTCATTTGCAGCTAATTCTTTCATCATTGCTGCATCTTTAATTGCAGCATGTTTAATAATTTCTGCAAAGCCGTTTTCCCATTGGTGTTTTGGCAAACTTTGTAAAAAGTCAAAATCGTATACTAAAAACTGAGGCTGTCTAATTAAACCAACCATGTTTTTATACAATCCAACATCAATGCCGTTTTTACCACCAATAGAGGCGTCTACCATGGCAAGAATTGTAGTAGGCACAAAGCCAACAGCAACACCACGCATGTATACTCCAGCGACATAACCCACCATATCAGTAACTACACCACCACCAACGCCAATTAATACGGCTTGTCTAGTGGCTCCAAAATTAAGTAAGGCTTCAATAATAAAGTCAACTGTTGCTTGATGCTTATGTTCTTCGCCCGAAGGAATTACAATGGTTTTTTTGCCTTTGAATTGCTGTTCATGCAAAGCATATACATTTTCATCAGTAATATAGATTGCTTGTGATTTATCTACCATTTTATCAATAGCAGCAAACTTGCCATCTAATACAAATGTTACAGTAGCACTTGAAAATTTAACCTTCCAATTTTTCATCTTACAA
>CAIQQR010000107.1 GCA_903874055.1 uncultured Bacteroidota bacterium
AATTTGGTTTAAAGCATTAAACATTAATTACCATATTGGAATTGATGGCATTGCATTAGCGATGATTTTATTAACTTCTGTAATAGTGGTGTCAGGAATTTTAGTTTCCTGGACCATGGATAAATTAAGTAAAGAATACTTTTTCTTATTGATATTATTAAGCATGGGTGCTTATGGATTTTTTATCTCTTTGGATTTATTTACATTATTCTTTTTCTTAGAAGTAGCAGTAATACCTAAATTTTTATTAATTGGCATATGGGGAAGTGGTGAAAAAACAAAAAGTGCAATGAAGTTGGCATTAATGTTAATGGCAGGTTCGGCATTATTAATGGTTGGTTTATTTGGAGTTTATTACAACACACATACTTTTGATATTGTACAAATCACGCAACAAGGCATCCCCATTGGTGTTCAAAAATTCTTTTTCCCATTTGCATTTTTAGGATTTGGTGTCTTTGCTGCTTTATTTCCTTTTCATACTTGGGTTCCTGATGGACACGCTTCGGCACCTACTGCTGCCAGTATGTTCTTGGCTGGTATCTCCATGAAATTAGGCGGTTATGGGTGTTTACGTATTGCGGCATTAATGCCAGAAGCAGCACATAGTTATTCTTGGATAATTATTTTATTAGCAACCATCGCCATCATTTATGGTGCATTTGCTACCATGATGCAAACAGATTTAAAATATATCAATGCCTACTCTTCCATTAGTCACTGTGGTTTTGTGATTTTAGGAATTGGGATGCTAAACAAAACTTCTATTAACGGTGCAGTGATACAAATGGTATCTCATGGATTAATGACTGCACTATTCTTTGCTGCCATTGGAATGATTTATAGCAGAACACATACCCGCATGGTTGCTCAGTTAGGTGGCTTATTAAAAGCGATGCCTTTTATAAGTACCGTATTTGTAATTGCAGGCTTATGCTCTTTAGGTTTACCAGGATTTAGCGGGTTTGTAGCAGAGATGACCGTATTTATGGGCTCTTGGCAAAATCCAGATGCTGCTTATCGTATAGCAACCATATTATCAGGGGCATCTATTGTAGTAACAGCAGTATATATTTTACGTGCAACTGGACAAGCAATAATGGGCCCCATTAGTGCTCAACATGAACTACTTGCTGATGCAACATGGAATGAAAAATTAGCGGCCGTGCTTTTAATTACTGGTATATTAATAATTGGATTAGCTCCATTTTTAATAAATAATTTAATTTCCCCCAGCACAGATGCGATAATGTTACAGATGGGTAAAATAATGGTAGCGAAATAAAATAATAATCGTTAAAAAGAAGGAACAATTTATAAATTAGAATTTTTAGAAAGATGACATATAACATATTAATAGGCTTAAGACAGGAATTAGTACTTGCCCTACTTATATTCCTTTTACTTTTCATTAAGCTAGGTAAAGATCGAAGCAACGAAAGTATTTTAAACTTTATCAATATTGCTCTCGCACTAAACCTATCAGTAGGATTGCTTTCCCATGAAAGCGCTCAACTATTTAATGGCATGTTCAATACCAATGCATTAATTGTATTTGAAAAAGACTTATTAAACTTTGCAGCGTTAATTATTTCTATGCAATCATATGCTTGGTTAAAAGATAATAAAAATGTCATTGAATTTTATTTATTAACCCTTACTTCATTACTAGGCATGTTTTTCATGATTTCTAGTAGCAATTTATTAATGTTTTATTTAGGCTTAGAAATGTCTACTATTCCTTTGGCTGCTGCTGCTAATTTTGATTTAACAAAACGTAAGTCGTCCGAAGCGGCAATGAAATTAATATTATCATCTGCATTTTCTTCAGCCATTTTATTATTAGGTATCTCCTATTTATATGGAACTACAGGCACGCTTAGCTTTTCAATTTTAACTGCACACATTAATGGTAATCCATTACAATTGTTTGCATTTATCTTATTAATAGCAGGATTTGCCTTTAAAATATCTGCAGTTCCTTTTCATTTATGGACAGCTGATGTTTACGAAGGATCGCCTGTAGCCGTGACTTCTTTTTTATCTGTAATTTCAAAAGGAGCAGTATTATTTACATTGGTAAATATTTTATACAAAGTATTTACTCCAATTGCCAACACTTGGTATTTAATATTAATTTTATTAGCAGCTGCAACTATTTTAATTGGAAATTTATTTGCTATACGTCAAGAGAACTTTAAGCGATTCTTGGCTTTTTCTTCCATTGCACAAGTAGGATTTATATTAATTGGTATTTCAGGAAGTAGTCAAATTGGATCTGCTTCATTAATATATTTTATACTTATTTATATTTTCTCTAACCTTGCCGCCTTTGGTGTGGTATCGGTTGTTAGCGCCTTATCTGGAAAAGAAAATATCTCCGACTTTAAAGGTTTTTACAAAACCAACCCAATGCTATCATGGGTATTAACCATTGCCTTGTTCTCTTTAGCAGGAGTACCTCCTACTGCTGGATTTTTTGGGAAATTATTCTTAATGATGGCTGGAGCTGCAAAAGGAAATTATTTTATCATTATTTTCGCTGCTTTAAATATGGTGATTTCTTTTTACTATTATTTAAGGGTAGTGAAAGCTATTTTTATGGATGAGAACACAAAGCCAATTGAAAAATTACAGGTTCCTTCAGTTTCTAAATTAGCAATGTACATATGTGTTGCAGGCGTAATAGTAACTGGCTTAGCAAGTGTGGTGTATGATTACATTTATTCAATTAGTATTGGACTTTAAAAAATATTTTATGGCTATTAATAAGAATCACGAGTTTGAAGATTTAGATAATATCAAATGCTCCATTGTTGAAAAAAATGTTTCCCCTGAACGAGTAGCATTTTTAAAAGACTTATTGACTTTCAATAAATATGAAGTGGTAGTAGTTCCAAGTCCTGCTCCAAAAGCAGCAGTTGCAGCACCTATCACAGAGGGCGAAACAGCGCCAACGCCAGCATCAACAACTGCTGCACCAACCACTTTTACATTAGGAGTAACCGATTTAAGATTCAATCCTACCAATGCTGTATTTGGTAGATCATTGCATACAACAGATGGTCATGTTGTAACATTAGCATATTGGAGTCAGGAGGACGCCGTATCAAACGATAGCGTTCCATATTTTGAGAAGTAAACTAAATGGGCTTTTTAAATTCCATTAATGCATTTTGGATAGAGGCTGGATTGGTATTATCAGATTTTAAAAATGGAAGTTCGAATTCATTTACCAATGGGTTATCTAATAATGAAGGATCTTCGTTTTTCTTTTTCTGAATATAGGTATGCTTTTCTACTTCTTTATCAAAATTAATTACCAATAAACCTAATTCAGATTTAGCATAGTCGGTGTATTTTCCTTTGATGGAAACATCTTTAATAGATGTTGGATTGAATGATACTGATTCTCCATGCTCAGAACGTATCATTGTACTTGAATGCAAATCATATTTCTGAGTAGAAATATAAAAGTAAATTACTAACTTATTATTTTGGTAGGTAACGGTTGCATCGCTAATAAATGATTTCTCTGTGTATAAATCATCCCCTAAATAGTAATTGTAATGAATTGATTTATTGACAATTTGCTTAATTTTTTCTTGCAACAAATTAACAAGCACCTTATGTTTATCTGCACAGTTTGCACTTGTATCTTGGGCATAAGCCGAAAGACCTATGATACAAAGTATCAGTAAAGCAAGCAATCCTTTTTTCATCAATCCCATATAAGTACTGCAAGTTCTTATATTTTATCGAATTAATAAATTATATATAGGACTGATTATGAGTAGTTTATATAATTAATGTGTATTTTTTACACTACAAATGGGTGACCTTATTCACTTTTTGGAATTAAATTATATGAAAACAAATATTTATAGCCTATTTATGGTGCAATTAAAGAATTCATTTTTAATGAATTTTGGAGCTGAGATTCCAGTAAAATTATGGAATAGGGGACCGTTTTAGTAGCCTAGTCAGGGATCGAACCTGAATTTAGAACTTCGGAAATTCTTGTACTAACCATTGTACGACAAGGCCATGTTGCAAATTTAGTTAAACTAAGTGAGCAATACATTTATGCCCGCCGTAATAATACCTTAATGGCAGCTGGTAAAAATATACTAGTAGGTAAACTACGCATGATGCAAATGTCCTCAAAAATTGTACTTGTATTGGATAAGAATTTGAAAATGGTGGAGGCTTTATTTTTTTCAAATATTCTTTTAAATATCTCACTGCCCTCCATTAATTGATGATCCAATATGTACAATAATACTGCGTCATAAAATTGATGTCGGGTATTATGTATTTCTGTTTTAACTGGTTGGTTATTGGCAAGATCCTTTACTATTTGCCCAACCTGTTCTTGAATAAAATGAAAAGCATAACCAGTACTTGACTTTACGGCATTTCCTAAAGTACCAATCACATAAATTGGTGCAACACTATTGGCGAATGTCTGTGTAGTCATAGGGATAGCTCCAATTTCATTATGCAATATTTCAAAAGAGACATTTGCATAATGCTTATTCAAATAACAAATTAATTCGGAATCGTAGTCGCTTGGTTTTAATATTGATTTTGAAAATAAAGTATATTCTACTAATGCTTTTTTATTATCTAATGGAAGCAGATACATAAAAGCAGTAGCTCCTTTTTGGTCAACATTAAAATCCATTAAAGTTGCAATATTTGCATCAAACACTGGTTTATCAAATTCAACTAGCAATCCTTTAAAATGTTGCCATAAAAAAGGTTGAGTATTGGTGGATTGACTAATTGTATATAAAGAATCAACCGGTAAAATACTTGAAAATACTTTTGATGCTTTTGCTGAACCTCCCTCCCAATAAACAATTGCACTATTATCTATCGCTTCTATATTGGTTATGGACGCCTCCTGCCAATAAATATTAGGTGACTTTTTGGCTTCTTTTATTACAAAATTATAAAAATCCAACCCCTGGATCATTTTATAGGTAAAAGGGGCAGTAATTAGTTGCTTTGAAAAATTATTTTTATAAACAGTAATCGAGTCCCATTGCTTACAAACAATGGATTCAAATGGTCCTTTTTCGGTTTCCCAAAAACACCAGGTACGATCGTTTGATTTTTCTAATGATTTATCTATCACTAAAACACGCAACTGACATAATTTGATTTCTGTAATAAGGCCGTAAAGTAAAGATAGTCCGGCACAACCTGCACCAGCTATAATAATATCATAGGAAGCTTGTTGTTCAAAAGTTTCGGCGTTTACAGGCATTACTATTGGGATTTAATTATCCATTAGCTTGGATACGCTCGTCTTGACGAACCTTATCCCAATACTTTTTAGCTACTATAAGCATTCCGAAACTTTCTCCTTCCTCTTTACCGATGTGCTTATGATGCATTTTATGTGCCCAACGAATTGCTTTTATATATCTACTATTTGATCTTGTAAACCATTTGATACGCTGGTGTATAATTACTTCGTGTACTAAAAAATAAGCAAAACCATACATAGCAATACCAGTTCCAACACCAGCTACCCAAAATGGTCCACCAAAATTTCCATAAAAAATACACGCCATACTTGGGATAGCAAAGATTAAAAAGAAGGCGTCATTTTTTTCAAAAAAATGTCCAGTTGGTTGATGATGATCCTCATGTAAATACCACAAAAATCCATGCATTACAAAACGATGTGTTAACCAAGTAATTCCTTCCATCACGGCAAAAGTACCCAAAATTACAGCAATAAATAATAACATATATTTAGTTTTCTAATTAACAAATTTCAACTTCTTAAAAACTCATGCAAAGGTAATCACTAAGTTTTAAATATTCACTGGAAATGTTACTAATACAAGGCTTGTTCACTTGACAAACTTTCACATTGCATTATTAAAGCAAATTAAGCTGACTACGAATACTTGCATTAGCAAGAATCAATAATTTTTTATAATCTGGTATGCGAATACGCATTTTTAATATAGAATCGTGCTCCGTTTTTTTAATTTTCTTGAATAGTGTGTAGTAATATTTAAATGCGACATATACCCCAAATCTCGCCTTTATTGGCAATGCTTTAATGCCTTCTAATGCACCAGAAAAATCTGCCTGAATATCATCCTCAATTTGGCGCTTGTCTTCTTCTTTAAAATTTGTGAAATCGCAATTTGGAAAATACATCCGTTCTAAACCTTCGTAATCGGCTTTAATATCTCTTAAGAAATTTACTTTCTGAAAAGCAGAACCTAATTTTTGTGCAGCTGGTTTTAAACTTTCATAAGTCGCTTTGTCTCCATTACAAAAAATATGCAAACACATTAAACCTACCACTTCCGCACTACCATAAATATATGTTTGGTATGCCTGCGCATCATACGCTTGCTTACTTAAATCCATTTCCATGCTTTTGAAAAAAGCTTCCACTAAATCCAGTTCAATGTTATATTGTCTTATTGTTAATTGAAAACGATGCAATATTGGATTCAAACTCACTCCCTGTTCGATAGCTTCGTACGTATCTTTTTTAAATTGATTCAGCAAAGCCGCTTTATCATAATCATGAAAAGTATCTACAATTTCATCTGCAAATCGTACCAATCCATACACATCATATATTGGCTGACGTAAATCAGCATGCAATAACTTAATAGCCAAGGAAAAACTTGAACTATACATCAAGGTGGTCTTTTTACTGGCTTCAGCAGTGACTTGATTATATAATTGAATCGAAGACATATCTATTACTTTTTATAATTTGTATTAACTAATTCAGCAACCACTTCACCACTAATTAAACTTGGGGGTACGCCTGGTCCTGGAACTGTTAATTGTCCAGTGTAATATAAATTATTTATTTTTCTACTCCTACAAGATGGCTTTAAAATAGCTGTTTGCATTAATGTATTTGCCAATCCGTATGCATTTCCTTTAAAAGAATGGTATTCAGATACAAAATCAGACACTCCAAAAGACTTTTTAAACACAATGGCATCTTTGATAGATTGCCCCCAACGCTCCTCTAATCTAGTCACAATTTTATCAAAATACATATCACGCACTTCTTCAGTGTCGCCCTTTAAACCAGCCGCAATAGGTATTAATAAAAATAAATTTTCGTGTCCAGCTGGTGCTACTGTTGGATCAGTTACGGAAGGAACACTCGCATAAAATAATGGTTCATTTGGCAAAGCGGGGTTTGTGTAAATTTCTTTTCCATGCACTCCAAAATCGGTATCGAAAAATAAATTATGATGAGAAACGTTTTCAATTCTTTTATTCAATCCAACATAATATAAAATTGAAC
>CAIQQR010000108.1 GCA_903874055.1 uncultured Bacteroidota bacterium
AGATTATTTCAAATACTTATTTGTCTATTTGATTTTACTAATTTAACCTAAAAAGGGGTTCATCTTTGCAGATGACCCCTTTTTTTATAAAATTTTGTAGTTTATTTACTTTCTAGCGCTACTAAATCGTTAAAAGCAATCTCATACTCCTTGTTCATGGAACGAATTAATGCGTTTTTATCATGATAGCTTTTTTCTATTGCTTGAAATTTTGTAACATCCGAATAAATTGCAGAATCAGCCATTTGTAATTCAATCTCTACTTTTTCCTTATTCAAAGTTTCAATATTATGTTCAAGCTGTGACAAAGCTTTTTGGAGTTTCTGAATTTGCTTTTGTAATTCTTTATCAATTGGTCCAGTTGGATTTGTAGCTTTTACTTCAGGTGCTGGTGCAAGAGGCTCTGGCGCTTTAGTCGTTTTTTTATCATTAGCAGTTGACTGTTTATTAGTTTCAGGATTTGCTGCTTTTTGTTTAGCCATTCTTTCCTTCCATTCCACCCATTCGGCATAATTACCTTTGAATTCTACAATTTTTTCGTCTTCAATTTCCCAAATCTTATTGGCTGTTTTTGAAATAAAATAACGGTCGTGACTTACTAAAATAATACTACCATCGTATTTGGTTAAGGCTTCCGCCAATAATTCAACAGTAACCATATCTAAGTGGTTGGTAGGCTCATCCAGCATTAAAAAGTTAGCCTTGCTAATAATAGTTTTAGTCAATGCAACTCTTGCTTTTTCACCTCCACTTAATACTTTAATTCGCTTATCAACATCATCGCCACCAAATAAGAAACATCCTAATAATGCGCGCAATTCTAAATCGGTTTTTTTGGTACCACATTCTTGCACTTCTTGTAAAATAGTATTATTTAGATTCAGCGATTCTAATTGGTGCTGTGCGTAAAAACTCTCGTCCACATTATGGCCCCAAACTCTATCCCCTTGATAATCTTCCATGCCTGCAACAATTCTTAAAAGGGTAGACTTCCCTTTACCATTGGCGCCAATTAAGGCAATTTTATCACCTCTTTCAATTTCGGCAAATGCATTATCCAATATCACTTGTTTAGGATAAGTTTTACTAATACCTTTTAAATCAACCAATACTTTTCCAGGTGTTTTATCTACTGCGAAATTGATTCTGATATTAGGTCTTTCTATTTGAACATCTTCAATTACATCCAATTTATCCAATCGCTTTTGAATACTTTGTGCAGCAGCAGCTTTTGATGCTTTAGCTTTAAAGCGTTCAATAAATTTTTCTTGTTGACGAATATAATCCTGTTGATTTTCAAAAGCACGTTGTTGAATTTCTACTCTTTGTACTTTCTCTACTTCGTAATATTCATAGTTACCAGTATAGAAATTTAATTGTTGTTGATAAACTTCAACAATTTTATTTACCATTTTATTCAAGAAGAATTTATCGTGACTCACAATAACTACACTTCCTTTATAGTGCAATAAATATTTCTCTAACCACTCAATACTAGGTAAATCCAAGTGGTTGGTAGGCTCATCCAGTAACAAAACATCTGGGGCTTGTAATATCATTTTAGCCAATAACACGCGCATTCTCCAACCTCCACTAAATTCTTTATAGGGCCTTGCTAAATCGGCTGTAGTAAAACCTAATCCATGCAATACTTCCTCCGCTTTGTGTTGAATATTGTAACCATCTAACACATCAATTTCATGAAGGGCATCGGTATATTTAATCAATAAATCATTATCCTCAGGATTTGCTTCTAATTCAATACCCAATTGTTCTACTTCTTTCTCTAATTCGCGCACTCTTTCAAAAGCACCTAAAGCAACTTCGGTGATAGATTCATTGGTATCAAAACTTAGTAAATCCTGGTGTAAATAGCCAATAGTAGTATCACGTCCTTTTTCAACAGTCCCTTTGCTTGGGGTATATTGACCCACCAATACCTTTAATAATGTTGATTTTCCGGTACCATTGTATCCGATTAATCCAATTCTTTCGCCTGGTTGAATATGCCAAGTGGCATCACTTACAATAACTCTTGCACCAAATTCGAATGTAACATTTTGTAAACCTATCAGCATATTTTTTCAATTCAGAGCGCAAAGTTAGCCTATGATAGGAGTAATTATGCATAAATTTGATAAAAATAATAGGGATGTGTAAATATTTTGGGTTTGTAGCCTGTATCTTAATTTTATCTTGTGGAGAGTCTAATAATCAGGTAAATTTTACGACTGATTATAAGTTTATGGCTCAAAACCAAAATAATACGCTCGATCATCAGGTGGGGCCTGTACTATTGGCTTACCAAGAATTAATGAAAGGGCTTTATCAAAAGGATACCAATTATATGAATCAAACCGTTAATGAAATGGTTCATTTAACGGACTCTTTGGCCAGTTTAACACTTAAGTTGGATAGTAATCAACAAAAAATTTGGACCGATGGTTTAGGTAATTTAAACGCAGAATTACAGGGTGTTCAATTAGCTGATAAAGTAAATGGAATGGAAGAGGCAAAGATGTCAATTCATATGGCTGGGTTACAATTATTAAGCCTGCTTGCACAAATGGGGTATAAGGAACATCTTGTTTATATTTTTAACGTTGAAAATAGTAAAGACGAAGATGGTTATGTTTGGTTGAGTTTGCAAAAATCATCTCGAGATCCTTTTCATTCTGAAAATAGAAAGGAAATTATGGCACAGGAAGTTTTACAAGAAATCAAGTAGTAACGGTAAATTGACGATATAATTAATTTGGTGGTTGATATTCAATAATCAATTTAGCGTTTTGAGTGAGGTTGGTATTAATTGGCACTTCCTCAGTTTGTTTTGCATCTTTATAAATTAACAATGCGGTATTAGGAGGTACAGCCCCAAGATTATTAGCAATGATAATAATTTCATGTGATTTATGCATATCATCAAATTTCAAATCAAAGTGAATTGATTTATAGCTAAGCCTATTACGATCAAGCATTAATGTATTGTTATCATAGATAGTAATGGTGTCATTGTCTATTGTGCCATTATCAATTAAATCTATGCTTATACTTTTGCTATGCGTTATTACTTTTTTCGCTAATAAATTTTCGCGAGCAATAAGTACCCATGGAATGAATTTATGTTCATGTTTAAGGATAGTTTCGTTACTTATTTCTTTATTAGCTTTTACATTTTGTTGAGCAGCGGTTGTTATAAGCTTACTAAAATTATTTGTTGTTTCCGCTACTTGTAAATTTAAAATGGGAGCTTGTTGAGCTGTTTTTGTAACAGAAGCCTGCGTTTTATATGTAAATTGAACAGTATCCTTTTTCTTCGCTGTCAATTTATTTTTATGGTATGTGGTATTTATTTTTTTTGCAGCAATAGCCATTGTACTAATTATATCTCTTTCTAAATACACGGACCCCATACCACAATCAGTGCCATTAGTAACATTCTTTGAGGTATAGGTGCCTTGTAAAATTTCGGTACTCTTTTCTTTTTTATAAGTCAAAAAATTATTCATTAAACAAGCTTGAAGATTGGCATCCAAGTGAATTTGTTCAAATTTGGTTTCTTGTAAACTTAATAAATGTACATTAGGGGTATAATTTCCTTTAGCCAATGCAGTTGCAGTGGATTGATTGGATAGTCGGGTAATAGTTATTGCGTTAATTTGTTGCCCAGTCCCTTCTGAAATGGTAATCTCGTAAGGATATATCTTTTCTTCAATTCCATTGATGTTTCTAAAATAGCCAACCCATTTTCCACTCAAATTTTGTGCAAAAAGGGGGGTGCAAAATGCTAGAAATACCAATAAAAAGAAAATGCGTGACATAAAGCAAATCTAATTATAAATATTACTCAAAATCTAAGAATTCATCAACCACATATTTTTGTTATCTTTGCACCCATATTTAGACATAAAACATGGTTCAAATTCAATTTCCAGACGGCGCAGTTCGTCCCTATGAAAAAGGGATTACTGCTTTAGGTATTGCAAAATCTATCAGTGAAGGTTTGGCAAAAAAAGTATTGGCGGCTTCGGTAAACGGGGAAGTATGGGATGCCACGCGACCTATTAATCAAGATGCTTCTTTAAAATTATTAACCTGGGACGATGCAGAGGGTAAGAATACTTTTTGGCATTCTTCTGCACACTTATTAGCAGAGGCGGTGGAAATGCAGTTTCCAGGTGCCAAATTTTGGGTAGGACCCGCTTTGGAAAAAGGGTTTTATTATGATGTCGATTTAGGCGGTAAAACTTTAAAAGAAGAAGATGTAATCATCTTAGAAAAAAAGATGAATGAATTAGCAAAGCAAGCAAATGCCTATATCCGCAAGGAAATGTCAAAGGCCGAAGCGGTTGCTTATTTCACTGAGAAAGGAGATGAGTACAAATTGGATTTATTATCAGGGTTACAAGACGGAACAATTACTTTTTACACACAGGGTCAATTTACGGACTTATGTCGTGGACCTCATATCCCCAACACCGGTGCAATCAAGGCCATAAAAATTACCAATATTGCAGGTGCTTTTTGGAAAGGAGATGAGAAAAATAAGATGTTAACGAGAGTATACGGCGTTACTTTTCCCAATCAAAAAGAATTGGATGAGTACTTGTTAATGTTAGAGGAAGCAAAGAAAAGAGACCATAGAAAATTAGGAAAAGAATTAGGCATTTATACCATGGATGATGATGTGGGACCAGGTCTTCCTTTATGGATGCCAAATGGAACTATCATTATAGAGGAGTTAGAAAATTTAGCAAAAGAAACCGAAGAAGCTGCTGGTTATAAGCGTGTGGTAACACCACATATTGCTAAAGAGAGCATGTATATTACTAGTGGTCATTTACCTTATTATCAAGACAGTATGTTCCCGCCAATGGAATTGGATGGTACTAAATATTACTTGAAAGCAATGAACTGTCCGCATCACCATAAAATATTTGATGCAGAACCAAAGAGTTACAAAGACATGCCACTAAGGCTTGCAGAATATGGTACTTGTTATCGTTACGAGCAATCGGGTGAATTGTTTGGTTTAATGCGTGTACGTTGTTTGCATATGAATGATGCGCATATTTATTGCACTAAAGAACAATTTGCACAAGAGTTTCGTGCAGTGAATGATATGTATTTGAAGTATTTCAAAATTTTTGGAATTGACAAATATGTAATGCGTTTAAGTTTACATGATCCTGCAAAATTGGGTCAAAAGTATATTAACGAACCTGAGCTTTGGTTAGAGACCGAAGCCATGGTGCGCGAAGTATTAATTGAAACAGGAACGCCTTTTGTGGAAGTGCAAGACGAGGGGGCATTTTACGGACCAAAAATTGACGTTCAAATTTGGAGTGTGATTGGTAGAGAATTTACATTGGCTACTAACCAAGTGGATTTTGCACAAGGAAAAAGATTCAATTTAAATTTTACAAATAAGGATAACGAACCTGAGACTCCATTGATTATCCATCGTGCACCATTGGGTACACATGAACGATTTATTGGATTTTTATTAGAACATTATGCTGGAAAATTCCCAGTGTGGTTGGCTCCATTACAGGTTAAAATTTTACCTATCTCTGATAAATTTATGCCATACGCTCAGGAAGTATTTGCTGAATTTAAAAAAGCAGGTGTGCGTGTAGAGATTGACGACCGCAACGAAAAAATTGGTAAAAAAATCCGTGATACGGAGATTATGAAAGTGCCTTATATGTTGGTAATTGGAGAGAAAGAAGTGGCTGAAAGCAAACTATCGGTTCGTCGTCAAGGTAAAGGAGACTTAGGAATGTTGGACAAATCGGCCTTCTTAGCTAAAGTAATTGAAGAAATTGCAGAAAGAATAGCGCCCGAAGCATAACAATCCCTATCTTTATACACTTAAACAACGTTTTAAAAATTAATGGCATTACCGAACAGAGGACCCAGATTTAACCCAAGGTTTCAAAGACAACAAGAACCGGAACACCGTATCAATGATCGTATTAGAGTTCCAGAAATTCGTTTAGTTGGTGATAATATCACCGTAGGAGTTTACAACACCCAAGAAGCGCTGAAAATTGCTGCTGATCAAGGTTTGGACTTAGTGGAGATTTCTCCAACAGCCAACCCTCCAGTATGTAAAGTAATTGATTATAAAAAGTTTCTTTACGAGAAAAAGCGTAAGGAAAAAGAGATGAAGGCGAACTCAAAACAATCAGAGATTAAAGAGATTCGATTTACACCAGGTACCGATGATCATGACTTTGACTTTAAAGCAAAACATGCTGAAAAGTTTTTACAAGACGGGAATAAGGTAAAAGCCTATGTTCAATTTAAAGGTCGTGCTATCATGTTTCAAGATAGAGGCCAATTACTTTTATTGAAATTTGCTGAAAGATTAGCAGAAGCAGGTACTTTGGAAAGCATGCCTAAGTTAGAAGGAAAGAGAATGTTTGCCATTTTCCAACCAAAAACTGGGGGTAAAAAGAAGCCTACTGCCTAAAAATTTGAATACGAAATTAGCTAACTAGCTGATTTACAATATAAATTTTGTCAAAAGCTCCATAAAATGGGGCTTTTTTCTTGTCTATATTGTCTATATCTACTACCTTTGCCATCCATTTCCCACAAGGCTCAACAAGTGTCTCGCCCGTGCAAGACCGCCAGTAGGGAGTAATCGATAAGATTATAATAATGCCAAAAGTAAAAACTAACTCAAGCGCAAAGAAGCGTTTTAAAGTTACTGGAACAGGTGAAATCACCTTCCAAAAAGCGTTCAAAAGACACATCCTTACAAAAAAATCAACTAAGCGTAAAAGAGCAATGAGAAAGAAAGGTCTTGTTGGATCAACTAACAAAGACTTCGTTCTTCGTTTATTGAGATTAAAAGGATAGACTTCGATAGATAAATCAAATTGGTTTATCTCAGTTAACAAAAAATTTAAATTAACCGAGTCGAAGTCTTAAGAACGACGATTCAAAAAAATATTAATTATGCCACGTTCAAAAAATGCCGTTGCATCTAGAGCAAGAAGAAAAAAGATATTAGACCAAGCAAAAGGGTTTTATGGTAAGCGTAAAAACGTATATACCGTAGCCAAAAACGTATTAGAGAAAGGTTTGACTTACTCATATGTTGGTCGTAAATTAAAGAAGCGTGAATACCGCACTTTGTGGATTGCACGTATTAACGCAGCAGTAAGAGAAGAAGGATTGACTTACAGCCAATTCATTAACTTACTAGCTAAGAAAGGTTCTGATTTGAACCGTAAAGTATTGGCTGATTTAGCAATGAACGAGCCAGCTACTTTCAAAGCTTTAGTACAATCAGTGAAGTAGTAATTTTCGGCTTTTTTGAAAATATAAAGCCTTAAAATTATCTCTCTTAAGATTTTTAAAATGCCCCCCATAAACGGGGGCATTTTTTTTATGCCTAATATCCATTCAAAGAACTATTTTTGTGCTCTTAAAATAACAGCTAACAACCCCAGCTTAAACAATGAACAATACCTACACCTCCTTGGTTGAACAAACCTTCCATTTTCCACAAGAAGGATTTGATAAAAATGATAACGGTTATTTGGAGTTTAATGGTTTGGATTTAAAAGCAATTATTGAAAAACATGGTACGCCACTAAAATTAACTTACTTACCAAAAATTGGTATGCAAATTAATAAGGCAAAAAAGATGTTTGCAGATGCTTTTAAAAAACATAAATACGAAGGACAATATTTTTATTGTTACTGTACAAAAAGTTCACATTTTTCTTTTGTGGTGGAAGAGGCTTTATCGCATGGAGTTCATTTAGAAACCTCTTATGCATACGATATTGAAATTATCAATCAGTTATATAAGCGTCGTAAAATAAATAAGGACTTATTCATTATCTGTAATGGGTATAAACAAAAAACATACACTAGTAGAATTACGAAGCTAATCAATACAGGTTTTAAAAATGTGATTCCAGTGTTGGATAATGTAGAGGAATTGCAATTCTACAAACGCAATGCTAAACAGCCTTTCAAAGTAGGCATTCGCGTTGCAGCGGAGGAAGAGCCAAGTTTCCCTTTTTATACATCCCGCTTAGGTATTAGAGCAAAGGATATTTTAGAATTTTATGTTGATGAGATTGAAGGATATGAAGATAAGTTTCAATTAAAAATGTTACATATTTTTTTAAACAAAGGCATTAAGGATGATATTTATTATTGGTCAGAGTTAAATAAAATCATCAATTTATACTGTCAGTTAAAAAAGATTTGTCCTGAACTTGATTCTATTAATATTGGAGGAGGATTCCCTATTAAGCATTCCTTGGGATTTGATTATGATTACAATTTCATGATCAATGAAATTGTATCCAATATAAAAAAAGCTTGTAAAAAAGCAAAAGTGCCTATGCCAAATATTTATACTGAATTTGGATCTTATACAGTAGGTGAGAGCATGGCGCATATCTACAAAGTATTGGCTGAGAAAAAACAAAATGATAGAGAGTGTTGGTATATGATTGACTCTTCATTTATTACTACGCTTCCAGATACTTGGGGCATTGGTGAGAAGTTTTTGATGCTTCCTGTCAATAAATGGGAGAATGATTATCAGCGTGTGGTATTGGGTGGAATCACATGTGATAGTCATGACTATTATGATTCGGAAGAACATATTAACGAAGTTTTCTTACCTAAATTAAAGGATGCTGAAAAAGCAGAGAAGGTAGAGGAAAATAGTGAACCTTTGTATGTTGGTTTCTTCCATACAGGTGCTTATCAGGATCAAATTAGTGGATATGGAGGTATTAAGCACTGTCTGATTCCATCACCTAAGCATGTGATTGTTGAAAAGGATGCAAAGACTGGAAAATTAGTAGATTGGGTGTACGCTAAAGAACAATCTGCTCAAAGCATGTTGAAAATATTAGGTTACCTACGCTAGACATTGATAATGAGTTAGCTACCTTTTTAAAATGAATATTTTAAGGCTCTAAACTAGTTTTAGGGCCTTTTTTATGCCATTTAGGCTGTCAATATTATTGTTAAATCATTGTTATGTGCCAAGATGGCGTGAAAACAAATTTGTAGGGCATTTTGAAAATACCTAATTTTGAGTCAAATAGAAGAAGATATGTACCCTGCAGAGATAGTATTACCAATGAAAGCTGAATTAGTTGATAATGGATTTGAAGATTTAACTACAGCATCAGAAGTTGAAAGTGCAATTAAGAATGATGGTACCACTTTGGTTGTGATAAATTCTGTTTGTGGTTGTTCAGCAGGTGCTTGTCGACCTGGTGTTTTGATGGCTGTTGCAAATGCATCTGTTAAACCTGATAGAATCACAACTAGTTTTGCTGGTTTCGATTTAGAAGCTGTAAATAAAGTAAGAGAGTACCACTTACCTTATCCTCCTTCATCACCAGCAATTGCTCTTTTTAAAAATGGAGAACTAGTTAGTATGGTGGAAAGACATCATATTGAAGGAACTCCGGCTCAAGTAATCGCGCAACATTTAATTTCATTGTTTAACCAACATTGTAATTAATAAAAGATATTTAAGGTTTTTTGTTTTTAGATGGGTTAGTAAAATACGGCCGCACTTTCTAGTGTGGCCTTTTTTTTAAATCTAAGTGGGCATAAATGAATTATTCTTGGTAACATTGCATTACGCAATTCAATTAAAAATATGTATCCTAATTTATATTATTTAGTACAGGACTTGTTTGGAGTAAAACTCAATGCTTTAAAACTAGTGAATTCCTTCGGATTCTTTGTGGCATTGGCTTTCGTGGCATCTGGATATGTATTATATAGCGAGTTAAAACGCAAAGAGGCATTAGGTGAATTTATTGCCATTGAAGAATCTTATACGATTGGTGCACCTGCTTCGATAATGGAGTTGGCCACCAGTTTCTTTTTTGGATTCTTGTTTGGATTTAAAATTATAGGAGCATTTGTAATTGAAAATGCATTAAACAATACCCAAGCATTTATTTTATCAATGCAAGGAAGTTGGTTGGCAGGAATTATAATGGGCGCCTTAATGACTTTTTTAAAATGGAGAGAAAAAGATAAAGTGAAATTGTCTACACCTGAAACTAAGTTGTATATGGTTTGGCCACATGATAGAGTAGGTGATGTGGTATTGCAAGCAGCCCTTTGGGGATTTATTGGTGCAAAGATTTTTCACAACTTGGAAAATTTAGATGATTTTGCAAAAGATCCATTTGGATCTTTAATTTCTTTTAGTGGTTTAACTTTTTATGGTGGCTTAATAGTTGCAACAATTGCAATTATTATTTATATCAGAAAATATAAAATTCGTGTGATACATTTTGCAGATGCAATGGCACCAACTATGTTATTTGCATATGCTGCAGGAAGAATTGGTTGTCATATGAGTGGAGATGGAGATTGGGGAATTCCTAATTTTTCACCCAAGCCTTTTTCTTGGTTGCCAGATTGGATGTGGGCTTACACCTACCCGCATAATGTTGTAAATGAGGGCAAGCAAATTGCAGGATGCATAGGAAATTATTGTAATGAGTTGCCAGTACCTGTTTTTCCAACTACTTTTTATGAAATTATAGGCACTTTTATCTTATTTGGGATGATGTGGTCATTTAGAAAAAAGATCACCCAGCCAGGTATTTTAACTGGGGTTTATTTAATTTTTGCAGGGGGTGAACGCTTTTTAATTGAGAAAATAAGGGTCAATAACAAAATACATGCTTTACCTTTTGAGCCGACTCAAGCGGAGCTAATCTCTATTTTCTTAATTTTGTGTGGAATTATATTCCTTTTATTTTCAAAAAAATGGTTCCCAAAGACCATTTCTAACGCTTAAAATCATACTTATGCCTTCATTCGATTTATCCAGTTCGGTAGATGTTCAAATACTAGACAATGCAGTAAACGTTGTAAAAAAAGAAATTACTAATCGATTCGATTTCAAGGGAATACACGTGGTAATTGATTTAAATAAAAAAGAATATTTAGTTAAATTAGAGTCAGATTCTGAAATGAAAGTGCAGCAAATTGTGGATGTGTTATTAAGTAGATCTATAAAGCAAGGAATAGATGCCAATGCTTTTGACCTTTCCAAGGAGCCTCAGCCTAGCGGTAAAATATTTAAAAAAGACGTGCCAGTTCGAAATGGTCTTAAACAAGAGGATGCTAAGAAAATAGTAAAGTTTATCAAAGACAAGGGTTTGAAAGTTCAAACAGCCATTATGGACGATATAATTAGAGTAACGGGCAAGAAAATCGATGATTTACAGGAAGTTATAGCAGCTTGTAGAGCTGAAGATTTTGGAGTTCCATTGCAATATATCAATATGAAGTCCTAGATTTGGCAAAAAGGGGATTTTAACCTAAATTTGCGTCCTATTCAATAATTGTACGGCAAAAACCGTGCTTCCTTAAAAATTCATTATAATGAAACAAGGTATCCACCCAGAAGCTTATCGCTTTGTAGTTTTTAAAGACATGAGTAACGGAACTGCTTTTTTAAGCAAATCTGCTGCTAATACTAAAGAAACAATTTTATTTGAAGACGGCAATGAATATCCAGTTATCAAATTGGAGATTTCTAACACTTCACATCCTTTTTACACTGGTAAAAATATGTTAGTGGATACAGCTGGTCGTATCGATAAATTCAACAAGCGTTACGCAAACAAAAAATAAAAGAATACTTTTTAAAAGTCACATTTTATACCTAATTAAACCCTTTCTTACTTTTGTAAGAAAGGGTTTTTTGCGATTTGGAGCTTATATCGCAACCAATTATACTTACCTTTGTTATCATTAAAAATTGAACATGCATAAACTAGATATTCTTGCTTTCGGTGCTCATCCAGACGATGTTGAATTAGGATGTGGAGGTACTTTATTAGGTGCAATCGCCGAAGGTAAAAAAGTAGGCGTGATTGATTTTACTAAAGGTGAATTAGGAACAAGAGGTACCACCTCTCAAAGATTAAAAGAAGCTCAATTGGCAAGTGAAGTACTGGGCTTGACCATTAGAGAAAATTTAGGAATGGCAGATGGATTTTTTATGAATGATAAAGAACATCAATTTGCAATCATTGAAACCATTCGTAGGTTTCAACCTACTATCATTTTTTGTAATGCTCCAGAGGATCGTCATCCCGATCATGGAAGGGCAGCTAGCTTGGTTGAAGAAGCTGCATTTTTATCTGGACTAACTAAAATAAAAACTACCCATAACGGAGTTGAACAAGAATCTTGGAGACCCACTCAAGTGTTTCATTATATTCAGTCTCGTAATTTGATACCGAATTTTGTGGTGGATATTAGTACGCATATGGAAAAGAAGATGGAATCCATTTTAGCGCATAGTTCACAGTTTTATGATCCAAATTCAAATGAGCCTGAAACTTTTATTTCTGGAACTGCATTTTTAGAATTTGTAAAGGGTAGAGCTAAAGAATTAGGGCAACAAATAGGAGTACAATATGCCGAAGGATTTATCACTAAAAAATTATTAGGCATAGGAAGCTTGGATGCAATCATTCAAAACAAAACTTAATTATTTTAAACAAACATTTAAAATAAAACAATCATCAACCAATTACTTCTTACTATCATTATATAATACTTTATAATAAAAATTATGGCAATCGTTAAAGTAGGTTTAGTTCAAATGACTTGTAGTTCAGATGTTAATGCTAATAAAGCAAAAGCAATTGATAAAATTCGTGAAGCTGCAAAACAAGGTGCTCAAATTATATGTTTACAAGAGTTGTATACTTCATTGTATTTTTGTGATGTAGAAGCATATGAAAATTTCAAATTAGCTGAACCCATTCCTGGTAAAACTACAGATGAACTTTCGCTGATTGCTAAAGAATTAGGGGTTGTTATTATTGCTTCATTATTTGAAAAAAGAGCCGAAGGCTTGTACCATAACACTACAGCAATATTAGATGCGGACGGTGCTTATTTAGGCAAGTATCGTAAAATGCATATTCCTGACGATCCTGCTTATTATGAGAAATTTTATTTTACACCAGGCGATCTAGGGTATAAAGTTTTCAAAACAAAATTTGCTGCTATTGGTGTTTTAATTTGTTGGGATCAATGGTATCCTGAAGCTGCAAGAATCACTAGTTTAATGGGTGCTGAAATGTTATTTTATCCAACAGCAATTGGTTGGGCAACTGCACAAGACGAGGCAACCAATACTGAGCAATACAATGCTTGGCAAACTATTCAACGTAGTCATGCTGTAGCAAATGGTGTTCCTGTAATTAGTGTAAATCGTGTAGGATTTGAACAAGATGGATTAATGAAGTTTTGGGGAGGAAGTTTTGTGAGCAATCCATTTGGCACTTTATTATACAAAGCATCACATGATCAAGAAGAAGTGGCGGTTGTAGATATTGATACTGAAAAATCTGATAGCTATCGTACACACTGGCCTTTTTTAAGAGATCGAAGAATAGACTCTTATCAACCCATTACTAAAAGATATATTGACGAAGAAAATGCTTAATAGTTCACCCACTCCAAAATCATTAGGATATTATTTTCCAGCCGAGTTTGCAAAGCATGATGCAATGTGGCTAAGTTGGCCACATAAGGAGGAAAGTTGGCCAGGAAAAAT
>CAIQQR010000109.1 GCA_903874055.1 uncultured Bacteroidota bacterium
AAACATTCCTTGCTGCGGTTGCAAGACAGGATAGCAAAGGATTTCCAGCCGGTGGATTCCAAATGGAAAATGCACTAACTCGTGAACAAACTATTAGAGGTATGACTATTTGGGCTGCCAAAGCAAACCGAATGGAAAAGCAAGTAGGCTCTTTAGAAGTAGGGAAGAAAGCCGATTTTATTATCCTAGATAAAGACTTAATGAAAGTGCCAACAGATAGTATTTTAAAAGTGAAAGTAACACATACTTACATTAATGGAGAAAGAGTGCACTAGAAATTGACAATTCAAAAGTGGCGAACAGAGAAGAATGGGATGTTTCGTCACGTTGAATCAATTTCTTTACAATCCAACCATATCCTTAGGCACTACCCATGCGTCAAATTCCTCTGGAGTAACATATCCTAATTTAACGGCCATCTCTTTTAAAGTAGTTCCTTCCTTATGTGCTTTTTGTGCAATTTCAGCAGATTTATAATATCCAATCTTGGTATTTAAAGAAGTCACTAACATCAAACTATTATTTACATGTTTGTTAATGTTTTCTTCAATGGGTGCTAAACCAATGGCACACTTTTCGTTAAAGCTCATACAGCCATCACCTATTAAACGAGCACTGTGTAAGAAATTATAAATCATTACTGGTTTAAATACATTCAATTCAAAATGACCCATGGAACCTCCCACATTAATGGCCACATCATTTCCCATTACTTGCGCTGCAATCATGGTTAATGCTTCGGACTGCGTTGGATTTACTTTACCTGGCATAATGGAAGAGCCTGGTTCATTGTCCGGAATAAATAATTCTCCAATTCCACTTCTTGGTCCTGAAGAAAGCATACGAACGTCGTTTGCTATTTTCATTAAGCTAACAGCGACTGTTTTTAAGGCACCATGTGATTCTACAATGGCATCGTGTGCTGCTAATGCTTCAAATTTATTTTCAGCAGTGATAAATGGCAAACCTGTTAAGTTGGCAATATGTTTAGCAACATTTTCGGAATAACCTTTTGGTGTATTAATACCCGTACCCACTGCTGTTCCACCTAATGCTAATTCACTTAAATGTGCTAATGTATTTTCAATCGCTTTTAAACCATGTTTTAATTGGCTTGCATAACCACTAATTTCTTGTCCCAAGGTAAGTGGGGTAGCATCCATAAAGTGTGTACGACCAATTTTCACAATGTGCATGAACTCAGCGCTCTTAGCATCCAATGTATTTTTTAAAGTGGTAATCCCAGGGATAGTTACTTCTCTTAATATTTTATAAGCCGCAATATGCATTGCAGTAGGAAAAGTATCGTTAGAGGATTGAGATTTATTTACATCATCATTTGGATGAATAAACTTTTCCTTATCAGTTAAGCTTCCGCCATTAATCACATGCGCACGGTAAGCAATTACTTCGTTCATGTTCATATTGCTTTGGGTACCACTACCTGTTTGCCATACTACTAATGGGAATTGGTCATCTAATTTACCTGCTAAAATTTCATCACATACTTGACCAATTAAGTCACACTTTTCCTTAGGTAAAACACCTGCATCAAAATTGGTTAATGCTGCTGCTTTTTTTAAATATGCAAAAGCACGAATAATTTCCTTAGGCATCCTATTAATGTCTTGCGCTATTTTGAAATTCTCAATGCTTCTTTGTGTTTGAGCGCCCCAATAAACATTTGCTGGCACTTTAACTTCACCCATTGTGTCTTTCTCAATTCTATATTCCATATGCGGTTTTTTTTGATACCGCAAAGGTAATTAATGCCCTTTAAAATGAGGCTTTCTTTTTTCTTTAAATGCTGCAATTCCTTCTTTGGCATCATCGCTATTAAAGCATTCGCCAAACAAATTTGCTTCAACATCATACCCATTTACAGTTTCATCCCATACGGCATTGATTGCCATTATTGAATTACCCACTGCGATAGGAGATTTTTCATGAACCACCCTTAATATGGAGAAAGCTTTATCTAATAATTCGGTTTGAGGTACCACATAATTTGCCAATCCATAGTTCATGGCCTGGGTCGCATTAATGGTTTTGCCGGTAATGATTAATTCCATTGCTCTTCCTTTTCCAACCCTTTGCGTTAATCTTTGAGAGCCACCATAACCTACCATGATGCCTAAATTCACTTCGGGCTGACCAAATGTGGCACTTTCTGAAGCAATCACAAAATGACAACTCATGGCCAATTCGCAACCGCCACCCAAAGCAAATCCATTTACACATGCTATTACTGGTTTGGGTGAGCGCTCAATTTTAGCGAAAACTGACTGACCTTTTTTAGCAACTGCAATGGCCTGGTCTTTTGATAAGGATTCAAATTCTTTTATGTCTGCACCTGCCACAAAACTTTTTAGTCCTGCTCCCGTTATCACAACACTTTTTATTTCTGGAAATTTATACACTCGGTCCATTACCGCATCTAAATCATCAATCACTTGTTTGTTCAATGCATTTAGTACATCTGGACGATTAATGGTAATGATCAATGTGTGATCTTCCATTTTAGTAAATAAAGTTTGGAAAGACATATTCAAGCAATTTAAAAATGAAGAATCTTTATATTTTTTCTACTTATTTCCTATGTTCAGCTACCCAGCTTTTTATATATGCTGCAATATCAGCGGTGTTTGCGCCCGGACTAAAAAGGGTACCAATTCCCAAAGCACTTAATTGTGCATTGTCTTCATCAGGAATAATTCCACCACCCGTAAGTAAGGTGTTGGTTAATCCTTTTTCCTGCATCATCTGATACACTTTTGGAAAAATAGTCATGTGCGCGCCGGATAAAATGCTAATACCAATTGCGTCCACATCCTCTTGCAATGCAGCTTGAACAACCATTTCGGGACTTTGTCTTAGACCGGTATAAATAACTTCCATGCCCGCATCTCTTAATGCAGTAGCGATAATTTTTGCGCCACGGTCATGGCCGTCAAGGCCAACTTTAGCAACTAAAACTCTAATAGGACGATCTAAAGGCATTCTTTTTTATTTAAGCAAGCTTTCTGTATACAAGTTAAGCCAATTCTATGATAATAATTGTAAGCTATGTTGAATTCTTGCAATGGTATCTTTTAACTCAATAGCTTCTACAATTTCAAATACCCCAGGTCCAAATTTGCCACCAACCAACATAATTCTAAAAGGCAGCATTAGTTCGCCAGGTTTCAATTCATGCTTTGCTACTAGTTCTTTAAATTCAGTTTCTAATTCAAGTGCAGGAGTAGTAATTATTCCCGTGTCTACTTTACTTTGATATATTGTAGTTAATGCTTCAAAAAAAGCGCGCTTTTTAGCGTCCCATTTTGGAGCAATACTTGCAGTGTCAATTTCTTTAGGTGCTTGAAAATAAAAACTGGATTGTGCAATAAAATCTGGCAATAAATTGCAACGCTCTTTCACTAGCCCAACCACTTTTATTAAATAGCTATGCTCGTGAATTTCAATTTTAGCTTCGTCAAAATAAGGTTTTACTAAAGTGGCTAATTTTTCATTATCCATTTTCTTAATCCACTCGGCGTTAAACCATTTTGCTTTTTCGTAATCGAATTTAGCACCGCCTTTGTGTACTCTATCTAATGAGAAACCTGCAATTAATTCCTCCATTGAATAAATTTCTTTATCAGTTCCATCATTCCATCCAAGCATTGCTAAAAGGTTTACAAATGCTTCAGGTAAAAAACCTCTTTCCTTAAAACCAATGGTGGTGGTATTGGTATTTGGATCGGTCCAATCCATTGCAAACACAGGGAATCCTAATCGCTCGCCATCACGTTTGCTTAGTTTCCCGTTTCCATCGGGTTTTAATATTAAAGGAAGATGTGCCCATTTAGGCATCTTGTCCAATCCAAATAAATACTTCCATAACAAGACATGCACAGGAGCGCTTGGCAGCCATTCTTCCCCTCTAAAAGCATGCGTAATTTTCATTAAATGATCGTCCACCACTACTGCCAAATGATAGGTAGGCATGCCATCCGCTTTTAATAAAACTTTATCGTCAACCATATTGGTATCAAAATTGACATGTCCTCTTATTACATCCTCCAAACTCACTTCTTCATTTTCAGGAACCTTGATACGAATAACATAGGGCGTATTATTTTTCAATAAATCATCCACTGCTTCAGGCGAAAGTGCTTCCGAATTTTTCATCTCCAACCTGTGTGATAGGCTGTATTGAAAATTAGGAATCTCTTTACGCTTTGCATCTAATTCTTCGGGGGTGTCAAATGCATAATAGGCATTTCCTTGTGCAATTAATTTATCGGCATATTGCTTATACATTGCCTTACGCTCACTTTGACGATAAGGGCCATAAGGTCCACCATGCAAAGGACTTTCATCAGGCGTTAAACCACACCATGCTAAAGTATCTTGAATATATTGTTCGGCACCTGGAACAAAACGCGTTTGATCGGTGTCTTCAATTCTTAATATAAATTTACCATTAAGGTGCTTTGCAAATAAATAATTAAATAAAACCGTTCTCACCCCGCCAAGGTGTAAACCACCAGTGGGAGAGGGTGCAAATCTTACTCTTACCTTTGAATCCATACTTTTAAAACATTTTCACAAAGATAATATTCAAACAGGCATTAGAACTATTTATCTTTGGGTATGTATTTGATTAAAACACCTTTTTGGCTTAGGGCTTTGTATCCCAATTGCACTTGGAAATTACCCTCCAAGGAAAAGGTAATTTATATCAGTTTTGATGATGGTCCACATCCCGAAGCAACTCCTTTTGTTTTGGCAGCGTTAAAAAAATTCAATGCCAAAGCCACTTTTTTTTGCATTGGAAATAATGTGCTAAAACATCCCAATGTTTATGAATCAATTTTGCTGCAAGGGCATCAAGTAGGCAATCATACCTACGATCATTTAAATGGATGGAAAACGGAAACACCTACTTATATTGAAAACATAAAAGATGCAACTAATTTAATAGAGAGCAATTTATTTAGACCACCTTATGGACGCATAACCAGAAAACAAATTAAAAATATTAAATCGGATTCAAAATGTCCTCAACATATTATTATGTGGGATGTATTGAGTGGAGATTTTGATTTGAAGTTAACGGGTGAGGATTGCGCCAAAAATGTAATTAAAAATACACAACCTGGCTCCATTATAGTTTTTCATGATAGTCAAAAATCTTGGGAAAGAATGTCAGTTGCACTGCCAATCGTATTGGCTTATTTCTCCAATTTAGGGTATCGCATGGAGGCCCTTCCTATGTAAAAAAAAGGCCAAGGTAGAAACCTCGGCCTGTATAATCCGTACCCTATAAAAAACAAAAAGATAAAGTCTGTACTAATAAGACCTATCGTCCAATTGCTAAAACGATGAAATAGAATGTTTTAGTATGTAAGCTGGAAAAAATATCCTTTTTTTGTATACTCAATCCATAATTATGCGATTTATTGATACTCATTCCCATATTTACGACGAAACGATACTTCCTGATATAGATGTTATCCTAAAAAACGCCTCTAATACGGGGGTAGAGAAAATTCTCATGCCTGGAATAGATAGTACATGTATCAATGATATGCTGGAATTGGAAGCTAAATATCCACAGCAATGTATTGCCATGATGGGATTGCACCCATGTTATGTGAAAGAAAATTATGAGCAGGAATTAGCTATTGTTGAGCAGTGGTTATCAAAAAGAAAATTTGTTGCGATAGGAGAGATTGGATTAGATTTTTATTGGGACAAAACATTTACAGAGCAACAATTCAAAGCATTTGAAATTCAAATGCAATGGGCTATAGATTATAATACGCCCATTGTAATTCATACCCGATATGCAATGGGTGAAACCATTGAAGCGGTGAAGCCATTTGTGAAAAAAGGATTGCGTGGTGCCTTTCATTGTTTTAGTGGAAGCAAGGAATCGGCTAATCAAATTATTGATATGGGATTTTATCTAGGACTTGGCGGGGTGCTTACTTATAAAAATGCTGGTGTAGCCGAAGCAGTTAAAGATATTCCCTTGGAGTATTTATTTTTAGAAACCGATGCGCCTTATTTGCCTCCGGTGCCTTATCGTGGGAAAAGAAATGAACCCGCATTTATGCTAGAAGTAGCAAAGAAATTAGCAGAAATCAAAGAGATGCCCTTACATGAAATTGCTGCAATAACTACTGCCAATGCAGAAAGGTTGTTTGGTTTATAGCATTTATGATTGCTGTCGCTTCGCTCCAGCATCCCGAAAGTCGAGCTCTTTTACCAAATAGTTCGGATTGCCGCCTCACTATGTTCGGCGTCATCCCAAAAGTATGGCGATAAAATTCATTCCTATAAAATCATAAACTTGGATTGCTGTCGCTTCGCTCCAGCATCCCGAAAGTCGAACTCTTCTGATTGCCGCCTCACTATGTTCGGCGTCATCCCAAAAGTCGAGCTCTTTTACCAAAGCCTTTCAAAGGGATTAGATGAATTTATTATTCATCTAATCCCTTTGGCTTTTTTAATACGCATCCGCTCAATCAAGCGAGCTTGTTTCGCGGCTTCGCATTAAAAAAGCCTGTCACTTTCGTGACAGGCTTTGCAGAGAGGAAGGGATTCGAACCCTCGATACGTTGCCGTATACACACTTTCCAGGCGTGCTCCTTCAACCACTCGGACACCTCTCTATTTGGGTTGCAAATGTACTAAAAATAAAATGAGTTTGTAATTATAGGTTGGCATTAAAATTAATGCTCCTTCATATGATCGTCCATTCTTTCATTGTATTCCAATGGTTGATCCTTCCAATCCTTATTGTAAGAAACAAACATAGCAATCCAGATGGATCTTGATAAACGCATAAAAATGGGTTGCAATAATATCACTAATACTATAGAACTAAATAACCAATACAAAATTCTATTGTCATCTAAATCAAATGTCATTCCAATTAATACTTTCCAAGCAACAAAGCTAGAGACAAAATAAGCCACAGTTAAAGCATAACTAACATAACCAGTACCGACATAAAAACCCACTTCAATTTCGGTAGGTTGCCCACAAACTGGGCAATGTTCATTCATCTTAGTGATATTGGATAAGTCATATGCATTACTTGATACAAATAATTTACCTTCTCTACAACGAGGGCATTTATTGGTAAGCATGCTAGCTAGTATATTTTTACTCATGTCGCGAAGGTATTAAATAATGAGGAGTCGTGATTTATTTATCTAGTACTTTCTCCATTTGAATTCCTCTTGACCCTTTGATTAATATGGATCTGTTTGTATATGCTTGTTTTTGCAACCAAACCTTTGCGTCCATAGCTGTAGGGAAAAATATATATCCATGTTGGCAATGTTCAAAATCACCGCCTACTAAAACTACTTGCTCCCATTGAGATTGTTGCAATAAATTAATAAGTTGCTGATGCTCCTCAATGCTCGTATTGCCCAGTTCTTTCATCCCACCTATGCAAACAATTTTATGAGTGGCATTTAATTTTGCAAAATTTTCAATTGCTAATTTCATGCTACTTGGGTTGGCATT
>CAIQQR010000110.1 GCA_903874055.1 uncultured Bacteroidota bacterium
TTTCACTTTCTCAACAGTACTTGACCATTCTCCAACATTGGCGTCTCCCAAATACCCTTTTGTGGCCTGTAGTTCTTTTATTAAACAGCCTCCAAATAATATGTTCTCCTTTGGGAAATAACCTACAACGTTATCTTTAGTATGTCCTTGACCAAAATATTTTACAACGGCATATGTATTTCCAAGGCTTAATTTAAGGGAATCGTTATATCCATTTTGAGGCACTACAACATTATTTATTTTGGCTAATTCGATGGTACTAAAATTTCCAAACGAAGGGATTTGTAACTTATGAAATGAGGCTAATCCCCCTAAACAATCATCATGAAAGTGAGTAGGAACAATCGCATTTATTTTACAATGAAGTTTTTTCATAATAAAATTGATTAATTCTTCAGCACTTTTATTATTTGTTGGTGTATCAAATACAACCACTTCATTACTATTTCGAACTATCATCCCGTTACAGGGAACATTCCCGAAATCATTTGTTTGTAGGTATGAAGTATGCAAAAATGCATTATCAGAAATTTGAATGATAATCAAATCTTCAGAATGATAAACTTCAATAGGCTTAAATTCTTTAGGACTCAACGTACTTTGGGAATATAAATTTCCACATAGAGAGAAAGTTAGAACAAAAAGAAGTGTTTTCATATGGTAAATATAAGAAAAGATGCAACTAGCCTAACCCACTGATAGACAAAGAAAAAGCCATCATTTCTGATGGCTTGTCCAGTGAAGCTCCCCTTTCTGAGCTTGAACTAAGAAATGATAAAGGCTAACACAATTCCTCACGCAATAAAACCCAATGATAGCAAGTGTTTCAAGATAAAAAGTGATGTTTTCATGACACAACAAAGGACCCACGATTTAACGTAAGTCCTTGATTTTCATGTAGCGAGACCGGGATTTGAACCCGGGACCTCAGGGTTATGAATCCTGTGCTCTAACCAACTGAGCTACCTCGCCAAAATACGTATTAGTTATACCCTTAAAAGGGTGGCAAAACTACTTAATTTTTTTGAAATTATGGGTTCACCTTAAGACTAAAAACAGACTGACCTTCAAAAAAACCTTCAAATACATCCCCTTTAGCTGTAGGACCCACGCCAGCTGGGGTTCCTGTGTATATTAAATCCCCTGGATAGATGGTAAAATAAGATGTAATAGCTGCTAAAATCTTATCTAATGGATAGATCATTAAACTTGAATCCCCTGTCTGTACCGTAGTTCCATTCTTTGCTAAAGTATAATGAATGGGGCCAGATAATATTTTAGATGTTAATGGATGCCACTCCCCTAATACCGCTGCATTGTCAAATGCTTTTGCTTTTTCCCATGGCAATCCTTTTTCTTTTAAAGCATTTTGAACATCACGTGCCGTAAAATCAATACCAACACTAATAGCATCACAATATTCAATAACAGGAATTCCGTCAGGATGCAACTCCGTTAAATTTTTTCCTTTCTTACTTACACGTAATACCAACTCTCCTTCAAAATGTAGATCATTGGTAAAAGATGGTATTGTAAAGTTTTCACCGGCTGGTAATAAAGCCGTATCCGGCTTCATAAAAATAATGGCCGAAGTGGGTACTTCATTTCCTAATTCATGTGCATGTGCTACATAATTTCTACCAATACAAAATATACTCATAAAAAAATTTGTTTATAAATTTCCGATTTTACTTATTCAACTTTTAAATCCATTGCATTCGCAATAGTCATTGTACGAGCCAAACCTATTGCTGCAAAGGATTCAATTACTTCAACACATTTTTGAATTTTTAAATCAATTAGCTTTCTTTCATCCTGAGCCCACTTTCCTAAAACAAAATCTACTTGATGGCCTTTCGCAAAATTATTGCCAATGCCAAAACGTAATTTTGGATAAGCATCGGTACCTAGTGTTAATTGAATATCTTTTAATCCATTATGTCCGGCATCTGAACCTGATGCACGCAAACGAATTTTGGAAGTTGGCAATGCCAAATCATCTACAATCGTCAATGTTTTTTCTATATCACATTTTTCTTTATCCATCCAATATTTAAATGCCTTGCCACTTAAATTCATAAACGTGGTTGGCTTCACGCAAACAAATGTTTTACCCTTCCATTTAACTTCGGACACTTCAGCCAATCTATCTAATTTAAAAAAGCCACCATGCTTTATGACAAATGCATCCAGCACATCAAAGCCAATATTGTGCCTGGTATGTGCATATTCGGCACCTACATTTCCTAATCCGATTAATAAAAATTTTGACATGGCATTATTCCGTTCAGATTATAAAAATACATAAAATCATGGGAGGGATGAAACAAAAATCCCCCCGTGTTATCGGAGGGATTTCATATTCAAATAATGTAAAATTATTTTTTAGCTGTTTTAGCTGCTTCAGACTCTTCTTGTTTTAACTGACGTGTCATAACAATTGAAGCTACTGGGATACGTGGAGGATTCAATACCTCAATGTTTGGAACATTGATATCTTGAATACGGATATTTTCATTCAATTCTAAATTCGTAATATCTAATTCAATAAACTCTCTTAAATCCTTAGGTAACGCTTTTACTTTAACGGCTTTTACTTTAGAAACTAATTTACCTCCGGCTTTCACACCTGCAGCAGATCCTACTAATTTTAAAGGTAAAGTTGCGATTACTTTTTTATCATCCACTAATTCTAATAAGTCAACATGCAATAAAGCATCTGATACTTTATGGAATTGTAAATCTTTCAAGATACACTTGTAAGTTTTTCCATCTACTGTAACTTCTGCTAATTGAAATTCACTTGTGTACACCAATGGCTTGAAAGCCTTTGCAGAAGCATAGAAATTCACTTCTGTAGCACCCCCGTAAATTACACCTAGCACATTTTCCTGAGAGCGTAGTTGGCGGGCGGCTTTTTTGCCAGCTTCGGTCCTCAAGTGGCCTTCGATTGTAACTGTTTTCATTTGAGATCTATTTGTTTGTTTAAAAAAGTGACAAGCTTTCGCTATATCACGCCCATTATTCTTTCTCAATAATGGAGCGCGAAGATATGCAATAAAAAAGTAGCAACCAAAGTTGCTACTTAAATTTATATAACTAGTTGATTATTAGCGCCTTTCCTTTAATTGAGAATGCACAAATAAGCTGGTAATACTCTTGTTTTCATAAGCGTTTCTAATAGCAATTGCGAATAAATCGGCTACTGTCACCACTTTGATTTTAGGAGAAGGATGTGCCAACGGAATAGTATCGCAAACCACTAATTCTTCTAAAATAGAATTTTCGATATTTTCATATGCCTTACCGCTTAAAACCGGATGCGTAATTAAAGCACGCACTGTTCTAGCTCCTTTCTCTTTTAATAAAGCCGCAGCTTTAACCAAAGTGCCCCCTGTATCACAAATATCATCTATTAAAATAATGTCTTTATTAGTTACATCTCCAATAACCACCATGCTTGCAATTTCATTCGCGCGCTTACGGTGCTTATCGCAAATCACCATTTCGGCATTAAAGTAGTTTGCAACTTCGCGTACACGATTCGTACTTCCTACATCTGGGGCTGCAAAACATAGATTCTCTAATTTTAAAGACTCTATATATGGAATAAATATTGCCGAGCTATCTAAGTGATCCACTGGCACATCAAAGAAACCTTGAATTTGCGCAGCATGTAAATCCATTGTGATCACTCTGTTCGCTCCCGCGGCCTCTAATAAAGTAGCAATTAATTTTGCTCCAATCGCAACCCTTGGTTTATCCTTACGGTCTTGGCGTGCAAAACCATAATAAGGAATAACTACTATAATTTTATATGCACTAGCACGTTTTGCTGCATCTATCATTAATAATAACTCAAACAAATTGTCGGTAGGGGCATAAGTGCTTTGCACTAAAAAAACATAGTCTCCACGTACACTTTCCAGGAAAATGGGTTGAAACTCGCCATCACTAAATTTTTGAATGTTTATTTTTCCGATTGGAGCGCCAAAACGTTGCGCAATTTTCTCAGCTAGGGCCGTTGAGCCTGTTCCAGCAAATATTTTAACAGAAGGGTTCATAGGATGGTTGAATGTGGGTCAAAGTTATCATTCTGTAAAGCAAATTGTATAGAATATAGGGCCTACTTTTCAACAAGGCATTAACAAAGGAGAAAATTCTATTTTTTTAATAGTATTTATACCCATATAGCAGATTGATTAAAGGACTAAATTGGCCAAAAATGACAAATTCAATAACTATAAAAGGCTGGGCTTTGAATGATCAACCCATCAACAAATTATATAATAAGGGCTCTAAATATTTGAGTGACGCCGAATTAATTGCCATCCTATTGCAACATGGCACTGCCGAACAAAATGCAGTGGACCTGGCAAGAAATTTATTAAGCAATTGCAACAATAATTTACAAAAATTAGCAAAACTTACAACGCATGATTTGCTGTCGATGAAAATAAAAGGAATCGGGAAAGTTAAAGCCATAAGAATTCTTGCTGCCATTGAACTTGGATCACGCAGAATGTTTAGCAAAACAATAGGTAACCAAATTTTACAAAGTGGCGATGTAGTGAACCATTTAAAATACACTTTGCAATTTGAAACCCGTGAATTTTTTATGGCGCTGTTGTTAAATCAAGCCAATAAAATAATTCATGAACAAATCTTAAGTGAAGGTGGAATAACGGGCACTGTAGCGGATCCTAGGGTATTGTTCAAACTTGCATTAAGTCACGAAGCCACTGGTATTATAATTTGTCACAACCATCCAAGTGGTCAATTACATCCTAGCAGAATGGATGATTTACTTACCGAGAAAGTAAAAAAAGGGGCAGCATTATTAGACATTAAATTAATTGATCATATCATAGTAAGTACCGAAGGGTACTACAGTTATGCCGAACAAAGTAATAATTGGTAAAAGCAAATGTTGAAATAAAAACCGACCAATTATGCCTGAGCGGTTGGGCCGCCAAAATTTAAAGGAATTTCAACCGGTGAAATATCTCCAATAGGTCCATTCGCCTCTTCATATCTTTCAATATTTTCAACCAGCGCTTTCATAAAACGCTTAGCATGCATCGGCGTTAATATCACCCGAGATTTTACCTTACTTTTTGGGGTACCTGGCATTACGTTTACAAAGTCAACTACAAATTCAGCATTGCTGTGGGTAATAATAGCCAAATTAGCATAAGTCCCTTCAGCAATTTCTTCACTAATTTCAATATTTAAGGGTTGGTTCGGGTTCTGTTCCATAGAATTAATTGTGCTGCAAAGATACAGGGGAAGAAATGTTTAAAAAAAATTTAAACCACTGCTTTCAATGAACTAAATTTGCGCCATGTTAGTATTAGATGGAAAAATAGCCTCCGCGGCCGTAAAAGCAAGCCTTTTGCAACAAACACAAGCTTTAAAAGAGGAAGGTAAAAGAGCGCCTCATTTGGCTGCCATTTTAGTAGGCAACAATGGCGCGAGTGAGACATATGTAGCAAGCAAAGTAAAAAATTGTGACGAAACTGGTTTCGGAAGTTCCTTAATTCGTTTTACGGAAGAAGTAAGCGAAGCTGAATTACTAGCAAAAATTAGTGAGTTAAATGCAGATGAAACTGTAGATGGCATTTTAGTGCAATTGCCTTTACCAAAACATATTGATGACGAAAAAATAATTGAAGCCATTCATCCTGATAAAGACGTAGATGGATTTCATCCTATGAACATTGGAAGAATGGTGCAAGGGTTGGATACATTTATTCCTGCAACCCCTTATGGAGTTTTATTAATGTTAGAGCACTTTAATATTGAAACAAAAGGAAAGCATGCAGTGGTAGTGGGTCGTAGCAATATTGTAGGAAGACCTATGAGTATTTTATTAAGTAGCGAACGACCACAAGGCAATGCAAGTGTTTCACTTTGTCATAGACATACACCAAAAGAAGAATTAATTAAAATAACACAACAAGCAGATATATTATTAGTAGCAGTAGGCATTCCTGAATTTATTACTGCCGATATGATTAAGCCAGGTGCAGTTATTATTGACGTAGGTATTACGCGAGTAAAAGATGATACTGCAAAAAAAGGGTTCCGTATAAAAGGGGATGTAAATTACGAGCAAGCCATTACAAAAGCTGCTGCTGTTACACCGGTTCCTGGTGGTGTTGGATTAATGACCATTGCTGGTTTATTAAAAAACACAATGAAAGCTTATCAAAGCAAATCATAATAAAACTACTAGGTTTAAATAAATCATCGCCCAATATGAGCAATACTCCAACAACATCTTATCCAGTAATGGAAATGTTTTATTCTTTGCAAGGCGAGGGATATCATCAAGGCAAAGCCGCTTATTTTATTCGCTTAGCTGGCTGTGATGTGGGCTGTGTTTGGTGCGATGTAAAAGATAGTTGGGATGCAAGTAAACATCCAGTATTAAGTATTGAAGAAATTGTAAACAGTGCCATGGAGCATTCAGCTAAATTAGCGATTGTTACAGGGGGCGAACCTTTATTGCACAATTTAGATCCACTTACTACTGCATTAAAAGCTGCAGGTTTTCAAACCAATATTGAAACCTCAGGATCAAGTCCTATGTCAGGGGATTGGGATTGGGTATGTTTATCCCCTAAAAAATTCAAAGCTCCATTGGCTGAAAATTTACCACTGTCTTCGGAATTAAAAGTAGTAGTGTTTAATAATTCGGATTTTGATTGGGCCGAAGCGCATGCAAAACAAGTAAGCCCAGCATGCAAATTATATTTACAACCCGAATGGGATAAATCTGCACAAATCACGCCTATAGTAATTGATTATATTAAGGCGAACCCTAAATGGGAATTAAGTGCTCAGTTACACAAGTACATTCAAGTTCCATAAGGCCTTTATTTCAAGATTCATAATAACTATATTTACACAATAATTAAGTGTATGCAAAATAGAGTAGGGCTATTTTTTTTGATAGGCATTTTTTGTGCGCTTATTGCTACAGAAACAAGCGCTCAAAACAATACGGCTGCGCAAAAATTATATGACAAAGCAATACGGGCTTTTGACAATAAGGTTTATAATGAAGGAATTGATTTATTAAATGCAAGTATAAAAAAGGATAGCAATTTTACTGATAGTTACATTTCACTTTTCCAAGCTTATTTAGAATTAAAAGAAAAAAAGAATGCTATCGATGCATTTGAAAAAGCAATTTCTAAAGACAGTTTAAGTTGTTTACCCTATTTTGTAAAATACGCTACAGCCTATGCTAGCATTGGCGATTTTAATAAAGCGTCCTCAATTTTAAAATCAATTTCCAATCAGCTTCCATCTTATTTAAGACCCAGCTATAACCAATTGTATACAGCTTGTGAATATGCATTAGCACATCCTACTGATGCGAATGTAAAAGTAACGAATGCAGGAGACAATATTAATTCAGCAGATGCAGAATATTTTCCTACCGTTACGGTGCAGGATAGTATTTTAATATTTATGAGAAGAAATGGAATTAGCAGAGAAGATTTTTTCTTTAGCAACATTACCCCTTCTGGACTTTCAAAAGCAGTTCCCTTATCTGATTATTTAAATTTGACTGATAAAAAAGGGGCGCCAAGTCTTTCTTCTGATTTACAAACGCTTTATTTTTCTGCCGAATATTATGGTCTTGGATTTGGACGTTATGATATTTATAGTGTAGATAAAACCGATACAGGATGGTCAAATCCAATTAATCTAGGACCCAATGTAAATAGTGATTGGTGGGAAAGTGCACCAAGTATTTCTCCAGATGGATCCGCTTTATATTTTTGTAGTAATAAGCCTGGTGGCTATGGCGGAATTGATATTTACGTTTCTTATAAAAATAAAAAAGGCTACTGGGGCAAGGCGGTTAATTTAGGCCCCAATATTAATACTGCGGGTGACGAGCAAACGCCTTTTATTCATGCAGACAACAACTCACTATATTTTGCGTCCAATGGGTGGCAAGGTTATGGGGGTTCCGATTTATATGTTGCGCATAAAAAATTAGATGCAACTTGGTCCAAGCCAATTAATTTAGGAGCTCCAATTAACACCAATGATAATGAAGCAAGTGTTGCGATATCTAGTAATGGTGTGGATGGTTATATCGCAAGTGATCGACCAGATAGTAGAGGAAATTTAGACATTTACAAAATCAATTTGCCCGAAGCAGCACGTGCCAATAAAACTTATTATTTTAATGGATTCATTCGAGACGCAATCACAATGAATGCATTGAGTGGATCTGTAAAACTATCAGACAATAACGATTCTAGTAAATTCATGATGGTGAATGTAGACAATACTGGAAAATTTGTCCTGGCATTACCCTATTTTGACAGCCTAGGCATACAAATAAATAGTCCCAATCACGAATATGCTAGTTTATTATTGAATAAAGAAAACCTAACTAAATTAAATGGAGCTACGTTTGATTTTCAATTAAGTCCAATTCAAAAAACATTTACAAAAAACTTTAAGAATGTATTTTTTGATTTGAATTCAGCTACCTTATTAACAAATTCAAATGTAGAGTTAAACGCTTTGGTTGAATATTTGCAAAATACTTTAAATGCTACTATATTAATTGAAGGTCACACGGACAATACGGGCAATGCCAATGCGAATATGCTATTGTCTAACAACCGTGCAGAAGCTATTGCTCAATTTTTAATGAATAAAGGAATTGATAAAAATAGAATTACAACAAAGGGTTATGGTAGTACAAAACCAATAGCAGAAAACATTACAGAACAAGGCAGAACTCAAAATAGACGCACTAGTTTCACCATTACATTACTTTAAACCAATTCGAATTTCAAGTATTTATACCTAAGCCAGGCATACATTAATTGCTGATGTTTAAGGGATGAATAACTTGAATGAAAATGAATTGCTGTATGCTATTGCATTAACCATGTATAAAGCGTATAGTGATTTACAAAAAAGAAATCAACTTCAATTTTACAAAAGCGCTTACAACGTATTTAAATATAGAAATAAAAATTTAGGAGACTGGCCCTTACAAGCGGCCGAGGCTGAATTAAAATATATTGAAAAATATGCTATCCAATGTTTTTCAATATTAGATAAATTTTATCCTGATAGGTTATTAAATATTTCCGACCCTCCTAACTTATTATATGTAAAAGGATCTGACCATTTTAATCTCCCGCAATTGATAAGCATAGTTGGCACAAGGCAACATACCTATCAAGTAAAAAAAGTAGTGGAAGAATTATTAGCCGGATTACATTATTTAAACATTGGCGTAATAAGTGGACTGGCATTAGGTGTGGACGGCATTGCACATGAAGCGGCGCTTAAAAATAATTTACCCACTTGGGGCGTTTTAGCCCATGGTCTTGATACCATTTATCCCAATCAACATCAAAGGCTTGCAAAAAATATGCTAGAAAATAATGGAGGATTAATAACTGAATGTCGTATTAATACACCTACTATGACTTTTCAATTTCCCAAACGCAATCGTATTGTTGCTGGCATGAGTGATGCTACCATTGTTATTGAAAGTGAAATAAAAGGTGGGAGTATGATAACCGCACATTTAGCGCGTGGTTATGATAGAGAAGTATTTGCTGTTCCTGGTAAAATTCATGATGCAAAAAGCAAGGGCTGTTTATGGTTAATCAAAAATAATATTGCCACTATGTATCATGATCCTATTCAGTTACTTGAAGATATGAATTGGCCAAAGCAGGAGCAAGATGCAAATGCGCATCAAGAAAATACAAATGAGTTGTTTAATAGGGATGTTGTTGCCAACTCCATCTACCAATATATTCAATCACAGGGCCAAGTTCATAAGGATTTTATAGCATTACAATTAGGTATTTCAAATAGCCTATTAGCTGAGCATTTACTTATATTAGAACTAAATGGACTTATACATTTACTAGCTGGGAACCTATATGTATGCACCTAAATAATTGATAATCAGTACATTTAAAAAAGTATTTTGCCTAAATGCGCCAAAAAGCTACCTTTGCCTATGGCAACAAGAAATTCTAACAACTCCCGCATTTTTGGTCAAGGCTTAACATTCGATGATGTATTGTTAATGCCAGCTTATTCTGAGATGCTTCCTTCCGAAGTTAAAATCTACAGTCATCTAACCAAAAACATCCAATTAAATGTTCCTATTTTGTCCGCTGCAATGGACACCGTAACTGAAGCGAGTCTTGCTATTGCATTAGCGCGCGAAGGGGGCATTGGTATTTTGCACAAAAACATGAGTATCGAACGTCAAGCCGAACAAGTGCGTAAAGTAAAGCGAAGCGAAAGCGGGATGATTGTCGATCCAATTACATTAGAAGTAAATGCTACTATTGGTGACGCATTAATTTTAATGAAAGAAAATAAAATTGGTGGCATTCCAATTGTAGATAAAGGAAATAAGTTAGTGGGTATCTTAACCAATCGTGACTTACGTTTCGAAACAGACAGAAAAAGAAAAGTAAGTGAAGTAATGACTAAAGAAAATTTAATCATTGCACCAGAAGGAACTGATTTAAGAAAAGCTGAAAAGATTTTAAGACAATATAAGATTGAAAAATTACCCGTAGTAAGCAAACAAGGAAAATTAATTGGCTTAATTACTTACCGTGATATTTTACAATTAAGCGCATTCCCAAATGCAGTAAAGGATAAAATAGGTCGTTTATTAGTGGGTGCTGCATTAGGAATTACAAAAGATTTATTAGATCGCGCTGCAGCATTAAATGCTGTAGGTGTTGATATCGTTTCATTAGACAGTGCACACGGCCATAGTAAAGGGGTGATTGAAGCTTTAAAAACTTTGAAAAAGAATTTTAAAAATTTACCTGTTATTGCTGGTAACGTTGCAACAGCGCAAGGTGCATTGGCATTAGCAAATGCAGGTGCTGATGCTGTAAAAGTAGGTATCGGACCAGGTTCCATTTGTACTACGCGAATAGTTGCAGGTGCAGGTGTTCCTCAGTTAACAGCAATTATGGAAGCTACTAATGCATTGAAAGGGAAGAATGTTCCTGTTATTGCAGATGGTGGTATTCGTTACACAGGTGATATGGTAAAAGCTTTAGCGGCTGGCGCGAATTGTGTTATGATGGGTAGCATTTTTGCTGGCACCGAAGAAAGTCCAGGTGAAACTATTATATACGAAGGTCGTAAGTTTAAAGGCTATCGTGGAATGGGAAGTATCGGTGCCATGGGTCAAGGAAGTGGCGATCGTTATTTTCAAGAAGGAACGGATAGCAAAAAATTTGTACCAGAAGGAATTGAGGGTCGTGTAGCTTATAAAGGAAATTTAAGTGAAATTATTTATCAATTTGTAGGTGGACTAAAAGCAGGTATGGGTTATTGCGGTGCTAAAACAGTAAAGGATTTACAAAACGCCACTTTTGTTCAAATCACCAATGCTGGTATGAAAGAAAGTCATGCGCATGATATTGATATTACAAAAGAGGCTCCTAACTATAGCCGTAAATAAAATTTGATGAAAAAAAATTGGAGTAACACATTGGGAAATCTTTTTTCCAAAAAAATGCTACTCATTTTATTATGCTCATTCAGTTTCGCATTGAGCAACCACATTAAAGCGCAGGATAGTACACAAAATACTAAACTGCGTTTTAGTTTAATTACCTGTGATGCAGGTGATGACTTATATACCATTTGGGGGCATACCGCCATTAGAGTCATTGATAGCGTGAACCAAACCGACTTTGTATTTAATTACGGAAGCTTTGATTTTAATACACCCAATTTTGTAGCAAAATTTATGCGAGGTGATTTAATGTACTTTATTAGTGCAGACACTTACGCAAATTTTTTATACGAATATCAATACTACGGGAGAGATGTGCATGAGCAGGTACTTAAATTAACACCAACCGAAAAATACAAGTGGTATCAAGGGCTTCAAGTAAACATGATTGGAAGCAATCGTTTTTATTTATACAATTTTATTGGAGACAATTGTACCACAAGAATTAAAGATGGCATTTTTAAACATGCTCCTATTAATAGTTATAGTATTGGCATTAACTCCTATAGAGAGGAAGTGGTAAGCGCTCCCTATAAAAATGGTTTAGGTTGGGTAGGATTAGGCATTGACTTATTATTAGGCTCAGTTGCTGATAAAACGCCTAGCCTATATCAAGAAGCATTTCTTCCTAACTTATTGTATAAAAAAATGGCTTTGAATCCGCATTTAGTAACTGCAACAAATCATATCAAATACAATAACAAGCCAATCGATAAAGGAGTTTCCCCTGTTACGATATTAATCCTCTTTTTATTGGTGTATTTATTTGTTGCCAATTGGAATGCATTATTAACACAAAGAATTGCGCGGGTAATTGATATATTGTTGTTATTTGTTTTTGGAATTGGTGGCGCTTTGGTTTTTTACATGAGTCAGTTTTCATTCCATAATGCATGCCATGAAAATTATAACTTAATATGGCTACATCCTATTTACTTGCTAGCTATCCCAGTATATTTTATTTCTAAAAAATGGACGGGTTATTTAGGTTGGTTATTTTTTACTACTACTACCCTATACATGTTTGCAAGTCACTGGATTCCTCAACATAGTTCAAAGTCGGTAATTGCTGTAATGGTTATTGCGTTATTCCTACAGATAAGATTAATTAAAAGAGGTGCTCAAAGTAAATACGAATCATAAGATGCTACATTATTACGATTATGGAGAGGATCAATTGTCTTATTTTGATGAAGGGAAAAATGAAACAGCTATATTATTGATTCATGGTTTTGGTGAAGACCATTGCATCTGGGAAAATCAAATACAATTTCTTGCACAATATTATAGAGTCATTGCACCCAACTTACCTGGCGTTCATTGCAAGCCATTGCAGATACATCATTCACATGCACCTAGTATCAAAAACTATGTAGAAGTGATGCATGAGTTAATGCACAGTTTGCATATTGAAAAATATTATGTGCTTGGACATAGTATGGGAGGCTATATTGGATTGGCATTGGCCGATTATTACACAAACCATGTTATAGGACTTGGATTGGTTCACTCCACTACCTACGAGGACAACCCTGCTAAAAAAGAAACGCGTTTAAAAGTAGCTGAGTTTATTTTAGAACATGGCACTCAAAAGTTTTTAGAAACTTCTACTCAAAATTTATTTGGGAATGCTTTTAAACAAGCGCACCCCGATAAAGTACAGGATGTAATGGATAGCGTAAGCGATATTAGCCCCGAAGCCATGGTGCAATTTGTGATGGCTATGCGCAACAGAAAGTCACATGAATATATGCTTATTCAACAACGAATTCCTATTTGGATGGTGGTTGGCGAAGAGGATATTGCCGTGCCAATGGAAGATTCTTTACAACAAACACAACTTTTGCCTCCCAATAATGTTATCATCCTAAAGCAAGTGGGTCATATGGGAATGCTGGAAGCAACTAACGAAGTGAACAATGCACTCCTTACCTTTATACAATCAGCAGAGAACAGTAAATAGAAAAATTTAAAACGAAATAATATGTCAAAGATAATTTTAGTAACTGGAGCAAGTTCGGGATTTGGGAAAGCTATTGCAGAGAAATTTGCAGCTGGCGGATGGAACTTAATTTTAACTGCACGCCGAAAAGAAAAATTAGAGGCTGTAGCAGCTGACTTAGAAAAACAATTTGGCATAAAAACACTTTGTTTAGCTTTTGATGTACAAGATAAAGTAGCTGTGTTTGAAAACTTAAGCCATCTTCCTACTGAGTGGCAAGCGATTGATTTATTGGTAAACAATGCAGGCCTTGCATTAGGACGTGACTCGTTTTTTGACGCCAATTTAGAAGATTGGGAAACGATGATTGATACGAATGTGAAAGGATTATTGTATACCTCAAAAGCGGTGCTTCCTTATTTAATAAAACAACAAGGGCATATCATTAATATTGGTAGCACCGCAGGCAAGGAAGTATATAAAGACGGCAACGTGTATTGTGCCACCAAACATGCAGTGGATGCAATTACCAAAGCACAAAGAATTGATTTATTGCCTTATAAAATTAAAGTAACTGCCATTCACCCAGGCGCTGTTGAAACCGATTTTTCATTGGTAAGATTTAAAGGAGATGCAAGTAAAGCTGCTGCTGTATATGCAGGTTACACCCCATTAAAAGCAGAGGACATTGCAGATACAGCTTGGTATGTAGCTAATGTTCCTAAGCATGTATGTATTAACGATGTGGTAATGACTTGTGTTGCACAAGGAAATTCAACAATGATACATAAGGACTAACCGAAATCAATTTCGGTATTGTCTCCAATATTTAAAGTGCGGCTCAAGCCTTTAACTGAGGCGTCACTACCAATTAAAGAATTATCCAAAACTACTTCATCTAATGAAGTATAGGTTCCAATAATACTTTCTTTAACAACCGAACTTTTTATTACGGCATTATTTCCAATAGTAACGTGTGGACCTATTATTGAATTTTCAATAATACAATTATCGGCAATGCTTACTGGAGGAATAATAATCGTATTTACATACATGTCGGGATTCACGGTAAGGCCTCCCGTCTTTTTTAGTAATACCGCATTGGCTTCCAGCAATGATTCTTTCTTACCACAATCATACCAGTGCTTCACTTTAAAAGAATTAAATAATACTCCTTTTTTAATCATACACTCCAAGGCATCAGTTAAATTATATTCACCATGCGATTTGATATTCTCAGTTACTAATTGTGAAAAGCAATCAAATAAAATTTGAGACTCTTTAATTTTATATAAACCCACTAAGGCATTATTACTTTTTGGAATAGATGGTTTTTCAACCGCATGTAACACTTTACCTTCTTCATCAATTTCAACTACACCAAATTGTCTTGGGTCGTCAACCTTTTTAATACCCAACATACTTGTTTCACTAGCAATCACTTCTCTAATATCAAACTCACAAATAGTATCACCTAGTGCAATAAAAACTTCATCCACTCCCACAATCTCTTTTGTCAATTGAATGGCATGTGCCGTTCCCTGACGATCGTTTTGATAAACGAAATGGGTTTTTAGATTAGGATAGGTTTGTTCCACATAATCCTGGATTTTTGCTCCTAAATAACCAACTATAAATATGTATTCGTCAATGCCCACTTCTTTTAATTGATCTACGATAAAACTTAAAATGGTTTTACCAGCAATTGGGATTAACGCCTTAGGTTGTGTATATGTATGCGGTCGTAATTTTGTACCTGCACCAGCGACCGGAATAATAGCCTTCATTTTAGTCCTTTTTGGGGAGGGTAAAAATAGCAAATAACTGTTAGCAAAAGTCCTATTTTAACCATTTTTGGGTCTTTTTTCAAAGAAAAGGGCCTTTTTGTGGCATTTAAGGTCAAATAGACTGTAAATGTGGATATTAGGCCCCTACTTGTTGAAAGAAAGCTTTGCATAGGCCTAATAATGGATTATTTTTGCAAAATATTCTATTACAATATCAAGTTATTCTATAAATTATCCAACTATGCAAAGAGATACCCTTGTTTTTGACATTATCAATCAAGAATTACAACGCCAAAGACGTGGCATTGAGTTAATCGCTTCAGAAAATTTTACCAGCTTACAGGTAATGCAAGCCATGGGTGGTGTGATGACTAATAAATATGCCGAAGGTTATCCAGGTCGTAGATATTATGGAGGATGTGAGATTGTAGACAAAACAGAAACTTTAGCAATAGATCGTTTAAAAGAAGTTTTCGGATTAGAATATGCGAACGTTCAACCACATAGTGGCGCGCAAGCAAATGCCGCAGTAATGTTAGCAATATTACAACCAGGCGATGCCATCTTAGGATTGGATTTAAGTATGGGTGGTCACTTAACACACGGAAGTGCGGTTAACTTTTCAGGTAAAACTTACAAACCTCATTTTTATGGTGTTGTAAAAGAAACTGGACTCATTGACTATGAAATGTTAGAAAGCCAAGCAAGAACGCATAAACCAAAATTAATTATTTGTGGAGCTAGTGCATATAGCCGTGATATTGACTATGCAAGAATTAGAAAA
>CAIQQR010000111.1 GCA_903874055.1 uncultured Bacteroidota bacterium
CATTTGTTGCATGATTGTATGTAAAAAAAGGAATATTGGTATTAGTCTTCTTTTAATCTTGTCTTTAACTGTACAAGCTCAAAAGGAAACTAACCTATTAAAGAAACATGAAATACAACTTTTGTCTCTATTATTAAGCGATTCTGTAAATAATACTTCTATTACGCTTAATAATGCATTCAGTTTTGGTTTAGATAATGAACTTTTTACCAACTCTAATATTATAAAAAAAGGTAAAGAGGTATTTATACAGCCACTTGGTACTGGAAGATTATACAAAGCACAATTCATCAATGGGAAGCTCAATTTTGAGCGAATTGATAAAACCACACACTCTGGGGTGAACTTTTTTGCACAGAATTTTTTTATCAAGGATACCTTATTCCAGGTTGGGGGATTAGGATTTTGGCAAATTAGGGGGATTCTTAATTATTATAGTAAAAATACCAACCAATGGGAGTTGGTTCAGGCCAATAGACCCGTTCAAACCTATTTTGACAACCAGAAAGATGCAATACTACATTTTGATGACCAACGTTCAGATCCTAAATTGTTTGTAAGTAACTCCTATTACTACCCAAATTATCCTAGTTCTTTTGAGAGTGCATCAACAGATAGTTGTTATGCATTTGATTTTAATACCAGAGCCTGGTCTGCTTTAGGAAAGGTAACCGAAGATTATAAAAAAATATTCGACATTAAGCACTCCCATGAGATGGATTTGCATGTTAAAAATTTATACATCACCCAAAGTCAATTGGATTTTTACTGGGTTGATTTTGAAAAAAATCAAATTGGAAGTTTTAATAGTAAAGAAAATAATAGGCTTAGAGAAAATTGGTTAAGTATTTATAATACAAATAAACGTGGCCTCCAATCAGGATTTCAATTTACTCTTGGGAGTGATTTGTATTTTGTAAAGCTAGATAAAGACAACGCATTTAGCTGGGTAAAAACAAAACTTGATTTAAAAGAAATTAATTACAAGGATACCGCTAAAATTTATACCACAAGCACCTCTTTTGTTGAGACAATTAATGGTATTTACAATCAACATAAATCAATCATTATTATTATCCTGTTATTGATATTTGTTGGTATTGTCATTCGATCAAACATTTTTAAAAGCAAACGAATTCCAAAAGAAGTAGTCACTATTTTATACGACAACTTCTTTAATGCATTAACTATTATTGAAAAAGAATTGATTGAATCTTTGTATCAAAGTCATCTTAAAGGAGAAGCGCTTTCTACTAAAACGATTAATAAAATTATTGGAGTGCAACAAAAGGACACATTAACTCAAAATAAAAGCAGAAGCGACCACTTTATTAAAATCAATCAAAAGTTTAAAATGTCTACTCAAAATGCCGATTCTTTATTTATAAAAACAAGAGATAGCGGCGATAAAAGACAATACAATTATTCTTTAAATCCTATCTATATACAAGCCATAGAGAAACTATTAAAGGACTAACAAACTACAACCTCTACGATCACTGTGATCCGCACGACCTAATACCTTAAAAGTACCATCTTCAAACACTTCTCCCATATCTTCGGTTGCAATAAAAGAACAACTATAAATATTAGCAAGGTCAATTATGTGTAGCACCCCTCTGCCTGATAATTTCAATGCAGTTGGATCCTCTTGCTCTCCTACCAATACTTTCATCCAAGGAGGACATTTAAAAATACCATCCCCTAATGAATAAGCTTGACTAAGCAACTCGGTCATGCCATATTCCGATTGTATGTGATTGACGCCTAAATTACTAGATAAAAGCGCATGTAAAGCTTCCTTTGTTAATTCTTCTTTTCTTCCTTTCATTCCACCTGTTTCTATAACAATGGTATGATTTAGTTGTTGTTTAAATTCATTGGAAAAATCAATCAACGCAAAGCTTACTCCAATAAACCAGGTTTTAATTTTATTGGTTTCTAACTTTTTCAAAACGGTATTTAATTTTTCAAAATCATGTAAGTAAAACCCACTATCCTCATGACCAGAAACCTCAATTAATTTATTCACCATATAAACCAATGAGGAATGTTGGCGTTCTAAATAATTGGGCAACAACCCAATTATACAATAGTCCTTTGGGCTACCGTAAAAAAGCGAAAAACATTTTAAAAAACTTTCTTCATAAATATTGGTATCCTTTACCCAATGCTTACTTACAACGTCCTGGGTGGTGCCACTACTTTCAAATAAAATGGTTGGCTTATCCCCGATATAAACATCTTGATTTTTGAAGAATGAAATAGGCAAAAACGGAATTGCTCCAACATTATCCCCATTATCCAATGATTGATTGGACAAACTAATCCATTGGTTGTAAACTGGATTGTTTTGTGCTTGGAAATAGGCCATTTTTTGAGCATAGGTCAAGAATTCAGTTGGCTTTACGTTCCAGAGCTGTTCAATATCAAAAGGGGGCTGTACATCCTTAGTTGTCATATCTACAAAAGTATCAATATTCTCCTAAAAACGGCGCTGAAATATAATTCCAATATGTAGTATCTTGCACTCGTAAATTTCAAACCCATTTTATGGCAAAAGCGAATAATAAAACAACAAAAACAAATTCAAAAAAGGAATTAATACAAGCAAATGCTTACAATTTCCTAAAAGAATATATCAATAACCCTTCACCAGTTGGTTTTGAGTCAAGTGGTCAAAAAATTTGGTTAAATTATATTTCAAAATATGTTGACACTACATTCACAGATCCTTATGGAACTGCTGTTGGTGTGATTAATCCTGATGCGCCATTTAAAGTTGTGATTGAAGCACATGCCGATGAAATTAGTTGGTTTGTAAATTATATCAATGACCAAGGATTAATTTACTTAAAAAGAAATGGAGGCGTAGATCATCAAATTGCACCAAGTATGCGTGTTTGGATTCATGGTAAAAAAGGACCTGTTAAAGCTGTATTTGGATGGCCTGCAATACATACACGTTATAGCAGTGCAGATCAAAAAGAACCACAACCAAAAGTGGAAAACTTAACATTGGATTGCGGTGCTAGATCTAAAAAAGAAGTAGAAGCTTTAGGCATTCATGTAGGGGCTGTAGTTACTTATGAAGAGGGATTTGATGAATTAGCAAATGACTTTATTATTGGTCGCGCATTTGACAATCGTGTTGGTGGTTTTATGATTGCCGAAGTGGCTAGAATGATTAAAGAAAATAAAAAGAAATTACCTTTTGGATTATACATTGTGAATGCCGTGCAAGAGGAAATTGGTTTAAGAGGTGCTGAAATGATTGCACGTAGAATTAAACCCAATGTGGCCATTGTAACTGATGTTACGCATGACACACATACCCCAATGATCAATAAAGCCATTGAAGGGGATATACAATGTGGTAAAGGACCTTCATTGGCTTATGCGCCAGCGATTCACAATAAATTACTAGCTGTTGTTGAAGAAACTGCAAAAAGTAAAAAGATACCGGTGCAATTCAGGGCATTAAGTAGAAGTACAGGTACGGATACAGATAGTTTTGCTTACGCTAATGATGGTTGTCCTTCTGTTTTAATTTCAATCCCTTTGAGATACATGCATACCACAGTTGAAATGATTCATAAGAAAGACATTGTTGACACCATTCAATTAATGTATGAAACCTTATTAGTATTAAGCCCTAAAACAAATTTAAGCTACCTATAATGGGTGCAAACCCCATACGAATAGCGGTACTAGATATGTACGAAGGCGTTCCCAATTTGGGGATGCGTTGTATTCATAATATTATTCAAGATTGGAGCCAAACAAGGGGTAAAGCAACTACCATTACAGTATATAATACCAGAGGGAATGCTGAAATTCCTGATGAAAATTTTGACATTTATATTTCAAGTGGAGGGCCTGGCTCACCAATTGAAACTGCACATGAGGTTTGGGATATTGCATTTACAAAATGGTTGGAAAAAATGTTTTTCCAACAAAAGCCCGTGTTCTTAATTTGTCATAGTTTTCAATTGGCTTGCAGACATTTTGATTTAGGAACCGTTTGTTTAAGAAAATCTAAACAGATTGGAATATTACCAGTTCATACATTACTAGAAGATGACCTATTCAAAGAATTACAAGAAACATTTTATGCATTAGAGAGTAGATCTTACCAAATTATTGCACCCAATGATGAAAAAATTGGAAAAATGGGGGCACAAATTTTAGCATTAGAGAAAATGAGGCCTGCTATTGCATTGGAGAGAGCCATTATGGCGATTAAATTTTCTGAAAATATGTATGGGGTTCAGTTTCATCCTGAAGCAGATTTAGAAGAACTAAGAATTTATTTTAATGAACCCTCTACTAAAGAAACTGTTATTAATGAGTTTAGTATTGAAAAATGGAATAGAATAATGGATCATCTTGACCAAAACTCTCCTATTATCAATACGCATAAGCACCTAATACCCAACTTTTTAGACAAAGCCATTGCAGGATGATTAGTTCATTAAGAAATACCTATAACCAAGCATTTACTGATCAAAAATATCAGCAGATGCTTGCTGCGATTTCAAAAATGAATCATGGTAAAATGGATTTTAGACTTGCCGAGACGCCCATATTCATAGATAAGATTACAAAAAATAAACTTATACATGCAGGTGATGAGATATGTACATTTATAACAAGTGATGAGTTTACAACAAAGACCAAAGATTCTTTTTTGCAGGCGGCGACGCCTCCCAATGAAAGTCCTTTGCCAAATTGTATTGTGATGGATTTTGCAATTTGTAAAAATGAGAATAATGAGATGGAACCTAATCTCATTGAATTACAAGGGTTCCCTTCCTTATTTGGGCTGGAAGTTTTTCACGACCAAGCATTTAGAAATTCATTTGAGATACCAAATGGATTTTCACCTTATCTGAATGAATTTGACACACAAAGCTATTTACATCTATTAAAAAATGTGATTCAGGGCGAAGGAGATAAACATACTGTTTTACTTGAATTATATCCTCATGAACAAAAGACAAGGATTGATTTTTATTGCACACAAAAGTTAATTCAAATTCCTATTGTTTGTTTATCGGAAATTTTTACAGAAGGGGATGCGCTTTATTATGAGCATGAAGGAAATAAAAAAAGAATTGATAGAATCTATAACAGGATTGTTTGGGATGAAATTGAAAAACAATCTGATGAAATGAAAGAAAAGGCAAAATTACTTTTACAAGATTTAAAAATAGAATGGGTAACACATCCCAATCACTTTTACAGAATTAGTAAATACATAATGCCTTTTTTAAAGTCTAAAGCAGTGCCTAAAACAATATTTTTAAGCGAGATTACCAATATTCCAAACAATTTAGAAAATTATGTTTTAAAACCTTTGTTCTCTTTTGCGGGACAAGGCGTTATAATTGATGTTACTAATAATGATATCAAAAACATAAAAGACCAGGAAAATTGGATACTACAGGAAAAAGTAACATATGCGCCAATCATTGATACTCCAACGGGTGCTGCTAAAACAGAAATAAGATTATTTTACTTTCTTGAAAAAGAAACCAATCAATATAAGGCTGTATTTAATTTAGCGAGATTAAGTAAAGGGAAAATGATTGGAGTAAGTTACAACGCAGACGCAAATTGGGTAGGTGGAAGTTTGGCTTATTTTGAAATATAAAAACATTAATAGAAATTAATAAATCATAAACAATGCGAGTAAATCTATTTATCAAATCATGTATGTTGTTTTTTGCAATAAGCATTATCAATAACACATTTGCACAAGATGCAAATGAAATTCAAGTGTACGGATCGGCAACGACTCCTAAATACACTACCATGATTGAGCTACATAATAATTATACTTTTACAGGGCCAAAGTTCAATCAGAATTATCACCCATTTTTACAAACCTTAGAAGTAACAACAGGAATTAGCGAAAACTTCGAATTTGGATTTTACGTTTTTACCTATAATAACAATGGAAAAACACAATACACAGGTTCCAATATTCGTCCAAGAGTAAAAGCACCTGATGAGTGGAATCTTCCAATTGGAATAAGTTTATCATCTGAAATTGGGTGTTCAATTGATCCAGAAAACAAAGAAAAGGAATGGGGTACTGAAATAAGACCTATCATGGATAAAACCATTGGGAATCATTATTTATCTTTCAATCCTAGCTTTGGCATTTCGTTCACAAAAGGCACTTACTTATTCGAACCCAATTTTAAATATGCCTATACTGCTTCCAAAAAAGCAAATCTAGGTTTTGAATATTATGGTAATACAGGCACTGTTTTTAGTCCATTCCGACTTCCAGAACAAGAACACCAATTATATGCAGTGATTGATTTATTCTTACACCCTTTGTATGAATTCAATTTAGGTATCGGGAAGGGACTAACAGATGCTTCTAACGGGACTACTATTAAGTGTTATGTGGGAAGAAGAATAAACTGGAGACATCCTAAAACTAAATAGATTTTGCTTATTGCTTTTTAGTCTTACGATCATATTGGCAACATTCGTCTAATTTTTTGTAGGCTTCTTCACTTGCTTGCTTATGCTCTGTATCATAACCCGCAGCCGCAACTGAAGTTTCTATTTTATCATTGCTAGTTTTAGCTGGATCAAAAGATACTGTCAATAGTTTTGATACCTTATCCCAGCTAGCTGTTGTAGCACCAGCATCTTTTGCTGCTTTTTCAATATGCTTTTTACACATCCCACAATTACCAGACACTTTAATAGTAGTTGGATTTTGAGCTTGCACTGTAAACGCAATTGCCAATAAGACTAAACTTGTAAATAATATCTTTTTCATTTTATTAAATTTTAATATTTCTTAAATCATTTAACTGCTATTCTAAAGTTACAAACTAATTAAATGAAAAACGATGTCAATTCGCCTATTAATTGATAAAATTCCACCAAATGCCTACTCTAAACCACATCCCTAAACTTGGATAGTTTTGTGAAGTGAAATTGTAGGCCGTCCCCATGGACTTGCTGGTAGGTAATAAAGTATTTAAGTTTTCTAATCGAACATAGCCTTTAAAGCGTTTGATCATAAAATTTAAATATGCATTTGCAGTAGGTCTATTTTGTGTAGTAAAGCTATTTTGCAAATAAAATTGTCCTGTAAATGGCATGTATGCATCTGCCTGATAGTTGGTATGATATATGACCTCCAAACCTGTTGAAAGATTTAAATTTTTGTAAAAATTACCCTCAAATGCAAGCCTTTGTCTTGTTACAATAAATGGAATATGTAATGGCGCATTAGGGTCAACCACTTGCATGGTTACTTGATTATACCAATACCAGTGTTTGCTTATTCCCATTTTATTTTCAACCTGACCTCTTATATAATTCAAGACACTACCATAAACAACTGGCTGAAATCCATTTGAATAATATTGAAAATTCTGAATGAGCTGATAGCTTACACTTGCATTCCATCCCGCTGCTTTATTTCCAATGACTCCGTCCAATATAGTTGCATTTTCTTTAGTAATAGATTTAAGTGCATTGATTGGGAATTGAGTAATGCCTAAAGTATTTACTGAAGGAGTTCTGTTTAAATTTTGAAAAGACAATTGAATATAAGTTCCTGCTTTTGTTAAGATTCTGGATAAGGAAGCTTGTGCACTAAAATCACCTGAGTGAAACCCATTTAAATAAAGTTTACCGGTAGCTAATAAATCCCAAAGCTGGTTTCTAGTTTTGTTTTTATATACCCCTAAACCATAAATATCATAATTATTCCAAGCTTCCAGTCCATTAAAATTGGCAGTCATTTGTGCATAACCAGCTCCCATTTGCAAAAACTGGTTACTATTCATTTTTTCAGGGAAACTAACTAAGCTAAATTCATTTGAAAATATTTTCCAATTATCTACTATTTTTAAAGTAGCAGTTGAGTCATATTTTACTCCAAAATATTGTAAGTAATTAGCAGCATTTGGATTCACATCTTGAAAACCAAACTGACTAGTTTGGAATTTTATTTCATTTTGAAAACGCAGTCTTGGATAAAACAAATGTGTTACAATAGTATCTTTTACAATGGAATCCTTTTGACCAAAATCATAGGTTTGCTTCCATGCAAAAGTATTTTTATTATAAGTGGTTCCTGTTGCAATGCTTGTATTGAAAGGATTTCGGAAGGAGGCTCCACTTATGCCTAATCTTGTATCCAATTCAAATGGATCATTTAAAGAAAGGCTATCTAATAATGCTGCATTTTTTAAACCCCCATTTTCAGAGGATGCAGTGGTATTAAATAACATGGTAAAGAAAGACTCGTATCTTTTTCTCTTGGATTGGAAATGAGCTGTAATGCGCATATTATTCATATTTGCATTTTGATTTTTTACATTCCCCGGAGCATTGCTAAATCTGTATTCAAAAGAAAAATTAAGTTGCTGTTGCTTATTTTGTGTATGCTTCACTTCCACCATTTGTTCTCCCTTACCTCCTAACAAATATCCAAATTCAGTATAAGGTCTTGTTGTCTGGTAAAAAGGGGTTCCTTCTAAAGTATAGTTATAGCCATCGTATGCATGAAAGCCGTCATCCCACCCTATTTGTTTGTTGGTATTAAATAAATAAGATTTAGTGGCAGTTCCCAAATTTCCTAAATTATAAGACGTATAGGGAATTGGATAATGCACATAAAAATCATTAATGCTTGAATCCAATTTTTGAATATCATTATTATTGTACAACTTATAATAAATAGTAATGGAGTCCGCATTCTTGTCTCTTCTTTGCAAAGAGTCTGTTTTCTTTGGCGCCTGTACTCCTCTGCCCGCTTGACCATAATTTCCGCCACTATTAATCACTTGTAATGGCTGTTGTGCATGAACAATTCCTTGCATTAAAAGCAATAGTATAAAAAGCGAAATATATTTATTGAAAATGAACATGCTTGCTTGGTTATGCAATTTCTTTTAGCAACTCACTAAATATTAATGTCAACTTAGGCTCAGCAGCATTGGCAGCCTCTAATACTTCCTCATGCGTGATTACATTATTATCTTCACGAATTCCTAAATCAGTTACCACACTAATTGCAAATACTTTCATGCCACAATGCACTGCCGCAATATTTTCTTGCACAGTGCTCATGCCTACAACATCTCCACCAACTGCTTTAATTAATTTATATTCTGCCCTAGTTTCAAAAGTAGGGCCAGTAACCCCCACATAAACCCCCTCGTGCAATGCAATGCCATTTGCAGCTGCAATGGCTTTTGCTTTTTGGATAAATGATTCAGCATAAGGCTCACTCATGTCTGGGAATCTTGTACCCAATGCATCTTCATTTTTACCTAATAAAGGATTTATGGTAAACAAACTAATATGATCTTTTAATATCATTAAATCGCCTACTGCAAAATTTGGATTCACGCCACCAGCAGCATTGGATAGTAATAAATTTTCTACCCCTAATAATTTTAAGACACGCACAGGATAAACTACTTGTTGTGGTGTATAACCCTCGTAAAAATGGAAGCGACCTTCCATTACCCAAACCTTTTTGCCATTTAAAGTACCAAGAATTAAACGGCCTTTATGTCCTTCTACAGTGCTTACAGGAAAATGGGGAATAGCTGAATATGGAAGTTCAAAATCAACCTCAATTTTAGATGCTAAATTTCCTAGTCCACTGCCCAAAATAATGGCAGTACTCGCCGTTTCACTCACCTTAGATTTTATGAAATTTGCAGTCTCTTGCAACTGTGTCATTAATTGAGTCATAAATACCAATAATTTAGACGCAAATATAACAAGCAAACTGCATTAATTAGGTTAAAACTATGCCTTTAACTCATGCTCCTTTACCACAGGATCATCTTTCAATACATTATAAGCTACTATGGCACTTAATAGCATTAAAATCGCACCCATTAAAAAGGCTGCTCCAGGGAAATAAATGCTATGTTTTGGATTTGTGAAATAAGAGAATAAACCTGTCATTAACAAAGGGCCTACGATGGACGTTACACTCATAATACTAGTAAGTGAACCTTGTAATTCTCCTTGCTCATTTTTGGGAACATGCACTGAAATGAGTGACTGCAATGCTGGACCTGAAATACCACCTAAGCAATAAGGAATTAAAAACACAAACATGACCCAGCCAGCTGACTTATCTATAAAAGAGGAAGTACCAAAAGCAAACAAGAATAATCCAACTGCATACAAAGCAATGCCCACATACACACTTTTTTCATTGCCTAGTTTAGGATTGATGAATCTAATTAATACTCCTTGAACTACTCCCACTAATAATCCCACAATAGCTAAAGAAATGCCAATCATTCTGGGAGTCCACTTAAACTTTTCAATATTAGCAAAACTCCAATTACTTTGAACAGCATGTGAACCAATGTAAATTAATACCAATGAAAAAATTAAACCTGACACAGCAGGGTATTTTCTTAAATGCCCCAATGCACCTAATGGATTTGCTCTTTTGATATCAAATGATCTTCGATTTTCCAGAGCCAATGATTCAGGCAAAACAAAATATCCATACAATGCATTGACCAATGCCAAACATGCAGCTACAATAAAAGGTAGTCTTGGACTAAGTTCTCCTAAAAATCCACCCAGCATTGGGCCAATGATAAATCCCACCCCAAATGCAGCACCAATCATTCCAAAATTTTGTGCTCTATTGCTATCATCACTAATATCCGCCATGTATGCAGAAGCAGTAGTAAAACTTGCGCCAGTAATACCTGAAATAGTTCTTCCTATAAATAAAAACCAAATGGTGGGTGAGAATGCAAGAAATAAATAATCTAACCCAAAACCTAACAATGAAAATAACAACACTGGACGACGACCATATTTATCACTCAAACTTCCAATTAATGGCGAGAATATAAATTGCATGGTGGCATACAAAAATGTTAACCAACCAGCATAAATGGAAACCGTACTCATGTCATCGGATCCAATTAAATGTTTAATTAATTGAGGCATTACAGGGATAATAATTCCCAATCCAATGACATCAATTAATAAGGTTAGGAAAATAAATCCTACCGCTGCTTTTCTGTTATTTCTTGCCATAATGCCGTAAATATAGGAAAAAATTACGCTTCATTCCTAAATACGATCACCCCGTCAAATATGTCAATTAATACCTTCTTAGTTTTATCAATTTCTCCACTTAAAATTTTCTTACTTAACTCGTTGACAACCATTTTTTGTATAAGCCTTTTTAAAGGTCTAGCTCCAAATTGCATATCAAACCCTTGTTCTGATAAAAACTCGATTAGATAGTCACTAAACTCAATTTGCATTCCATTTTCGGCAACCAAATGCTTTAAATTGTTTAATTGAATTTTAACTATTGCTGCCATTTGTTTTTGCAACAAAGGAGAGAACATAATTATCTCATCTACCCTATTTAAAAATTCGGGACGTATGGTTTGCTTTAATAAAGCCATTACTTCGGTTTTAGATTGTTCTACCTTGGACTCCAAATTTTTATCCGTTACCCCTTCAAATGTTTCTTGAATAATATGACTACCAATATTAGAGGTCATAATGATAATAGTATTCTTAAAGTTGACGGTCCTGCCTTTATTATCCGTCAAATGACCATCATCTAACACTTGCAATAATATATTCCAAACATCAGGATGTGCTTTTTCAATTTCATCTAATAACACCACACTATATGGCTTTCTTCTTACCGCTTCGGTTAATTGACCACCCTCGTCATAACCCACATATCCTGGAGGCGCTCCCACCAATCTTGAAACAGAATGCTTTTCCTGATACTCACTCATATCAATGCGGGTCATCATGGAATCGTCATCAAATAAATATTCCGCCAACGCTTTCGCTAGCTCTGTTTTACCTACCCCAGTGGTTCCTAAAAATATAAATGAACCTATTGGTTTTTTAGGATCCTGTAAGCCTGCCCTACTTCGTCTAATTGCATCTGACACCGCCGAAATGGCTTCTTCCTGACCAATTACACGTTTATGCAACTCATCTTCTAATTGCAACAATTTTTCTCTTTCCGATTGCATCATTTTACTCACCGGAATCCCAGTTGCCTTAGCTACATTTTCTGCAATATCTTCCGCATCCACTTCTTCCTTCATTAAGCGCTTTTCATTCGCTCCTAATTCATTTAATTCCTTTGTGTACGTCTCTAAAACAGCTTCCTGTTCTTTAACTTTACCATATCTAATTTCAGCAACCTTGCCATAGTCACCATTTCGCTCCGCTACCTCGGCTTCCTGTTTTAATTTTTCAATTTCAGATTTTGCTTTTTGAACTTTATCAACAATTTCTTTTTCACTAGTCCACTTTGCTTTCAAAGTATCCTGCTGCACCGTTAAATTGCTAATCTCAATATTCAATGCCTTTAATTGATCCGGATTATTTTCCCTTTTTATTGCCTCTCTTTCAATTTCTAATTGACGTATTTGACGCATTAAAGTATCCAATTCCTCGGGCATAGAATTCATTTCTAAACGAAGCTTTGCAGCACTCTCATCAATTAAATCAATCGCTTTGTCTGGTAAAAAACGATCTGTAATATAACGGCTAGATAACTCAACCGCAGCAATAATCGCTTCGTCTTTAATACGAACATGGTGATGCGTTTCATAACGCTCTTTCAATCCTCTTAAAATAGAAATGGCATCTTCCTTACTTGGTTCATCAATCATCACTTTTTGAAAACGACGTTCCAAAGCTTTATCCTTTTCGAAAAACTTTTGATACTCTGCCAAAGTTGTTGCACCAATAGCTCTCAATTCACCTCTCGCCAATGCTGGTTTTAAAATATTTGCCGCATCCATGGCACCTTCGCCTCCACCTGCACCTACTAATGTATGTATCTCATCAATAAATAAAACAACTTCTCCATCACTATCCGCCACTTCCTTGACCACTCCTTTTAAACGCTCTTCAAATTCTCCTTTATATTTTGCACCGGCAATTAATTGGCCCATATCCAAAGCGTAAATAATTTTACTCTTTAAATTATCCGGCACATCCCCATTAACAATACGCATAGCCAAACCTTCGGCGATTGCTGTTTTACCCACACCTGGCTCTCCCACTAAGATTGGATTATTCTTACTACGACGGGAAAGTATATGTAAGGTTCTTCGAATTTCCTCGTCACGTCCAATCACGGGATCTAATTTTCCTTTATTGGCTAAATCATTTAAGTTCTTTGCATATTTTGATAAAGATTGAAACTGTGTTTCCTGTGTTGCAGAATGAATAGTGGATCCTTTACGCAATTCCTTTACTGCAGACACCAAACCTTTTTCAGTAAGTCCTGCATCTTTTAAAATTTTACCACTAGCATCATTCACTTGCAAAATGGCAATTAAAATATGCTCCACCGTTACAAACTCGTCTCCAAATGTTTTTAATGCCCCATTTGATTTTAACAATACTGCATTCATGTCACGACTCAAATTAGATGCAGGTTCACCTGATTGTTGTTTTGCAAGGGTTTGAATTAACTCTTCTGCTTTTTGAAGTATCAATGTTGGATTCACATTGTTCTTCTTTAATAAAAATTCTGTAGAGCTATCCTTGTCCAATAAAATTGCTTTTAATAAATGTGCAGTTTCAATGGAAGCATTGCCATTGTTATAAGCCAATTGTTGTGCAGCTTGTATCGCTTCCTGCGCTTTAATGGTATATTGATTTAAATTCATAGTATTTGTTATTTATAGTAAGGTATGCTCAAAACAAACGCCAATCTATGATATAAGTTATATTGTCATATAATTATCATCAAAACGGAATTAAAGTCAGTCCTATCAAGGTTTTTCTGCTATTTTTACAGCGTGAACGAATTTTCAAACACTACATTTATAAAGGAACTCGCCCAGCAAATGGGATTTGATTACTGTGGCATTGCCAAGGCAAAAGAATTGACCGAGGATGCTAGGCGATTAGAACAATGGCTTGAAAAAGGATATCATGGGGAAATGGCTTATATGGAAAACCATTTTGATTTAAGAACCGATCCTCGAAAATTAGTGCCTGGCGCAAAATCAGTGATTACTTTTTTAAAAAATTATTACCCTGATAGCGATGCAATTGCTTTAGGAAATTTACAGGACACGAAGATTGCAAAATACGCTTATGGTGAAGACTACCATGAAGTAATCAGACAACAATTATTTGAATTTTTAGACACTATGCGTGCCATGATTGGCCCAATTGAAGGAAGAGGATTTGTGGACTCTGCGCCTGTACTTGAAAGGTCTTGGGCACAATTATCAGGAGCAGGATGGATTGGGAAAAATGGAAATTTAATCCGACACAAAGCAGGTTCCTTCTTTTTTATTGCCACTTTAATTATTGATTTAGAATTAATATATGATGATCCATTGCCTAAAGATTATTGTGGAGGTTGTACTAAATGTATTGAAGCTTGTCCAACGCAAGCAATTTTACCCGACAAAACAATTGAAGCAAAGCATTGCATCAGTTACTTCACCATTGAATTAAAAAAAGAAATGATTGAAACGGATAAGCAATTTAATGATTGGGCTTTTGGATGTGATATTTGTCAAGATGTTTGCCCTTGGAATAAATTTAGCCAAGCACATCATGAAAAACATTTTAAACCATTGAACGGCTTATTACAAATGCAAAGCGAGGATTGGTTGCAAATAGAAGAGACTACATTTAAAGCGAGATTTAAAAAATCACCTTTGCTTAGATCTAAACTTAAAGGGATTCAAAGAAATATTGAATTTTTAAAACAGCAGAAAAAGTAATAGAGCGAACATTGCAAACCATTGTAAGGGAGAGGGAATTTTATTTGTTATTTTCATCCAACATTACATCACGTAAATTGGCCAATTCCATTTCCATTTTATAGCCTAGCACTTTTTCGTTAAGTAAGGTTTGAAATTTTTCCCAAGGATACCATTTTACATGTTGTTCAAAAGACCAATGCACAACAAAAATTCCCTTTTGAGTGGGAAACCATTCAAACTTCACAATGTAAGGTCTTTGCCCCGTAGCTACCCAGTCATAAGTTACAGAGTTGTCTGTCTTGGTTTTTAATTTGATGGTTTGTGTTCCAATATATAGGGTACTATCTTTCCAAACTGCTTTATTTTCTTTCCAATCACTCATCCATTTATTCCATTCGTTCAGGTCAGCTGTATAATGTTGTATCTGTTGAGCGGTAGCGCCAACTTCTAACGCGCGGGATACCATTACCGTACTAGGGAACAAGGCAGATATAGCAGTAACAAGGCTACCTAAAACTAAAAAGCTAATTATGATAAGTCTAATTAAACGCATTTATTCCCATTTAAAAGTTTTGAAAGCAACCGTATAAACAATGATAATCCAAATAAATAATACCGATATATCTCCCCAAGAATCCAATAAACTATTCCCTTCAAATGCTATATCTCGCATCGCATTATTAAAATGAGTCAGCGGCAATATTTTACAAAAAGGCTGCATCCAAGTGGGGAAATTATCAATTGAAAAAAAAGTGCCCGCTAATAAAAACTGAGGCAATGTAAAAATATTAGCCAAAGGAGGAATAGTACTTTCATTTTTTGCAACACCACTTACAATAAATCCAAAACCCATAAATAATACGAGGGCAATAAAGCTAAGAGCCATAATGCTTCCAAAAGTTGCCCAGCCATGAACCAACGTGAAATTAAAGGCAAAATGACCAATGGCTATAATAATTACGGCAGTCATTAATTGAAATATAACCCTACTTAAAGCTTCCCCTAAAATAATATACAATCTACGAATAGGGGTGGCGTAAAATCTTTTTAAAACCAATTGCTGTCTTAAATTGAAAAAGACAAATGCAACTCCAAATATTCCAGCACTTAATAATGAAAAACCCATTTGCCCTGGTAATATAAAATCAATGGTTCTATAAATTCTTCCTGGTACTTGTTGAACTGTATTGTTTACCAATGCAATTGTAGGCGCATTTGGATAAGTCCCCTTATTAATATTTCCAATAACCGCATTTAATATTGACTTAACCAATTGTACATTTTGAGGATTGGCTGCTTCTGAACTTCTCAAATTAATGATATAAGGTGCATTGGGATTATTTGACTTTTGAATATCAATCATGGCCGTAATTCGACCTTTTGATAACTCATTTTTCATTTTAACCGTATCTCCCTTTACAAATTTTAAACCTGGAATTTGCTTAATGGCGTTATAAACCACATTATTAGTATCCGCTTTCTGTTCCAACGCAACGGTTACATTGATATTCCCCCCACTACTCATAAACCCAAAAACCAAAATAAAAATTAAAGGAAAGGCAATGCTAAACACAATGGCAGATGGGCTTCTTGAAATAGAATGCAAGCTGGCTTTAGTGATTGCCAACATTGCTTTTATTTGACTATATGGGCGCATAAATAAAATTATGGATGATTCACTACAAAGATAGGTAATCGTGTTTGAGGTTGTCCTACCATTTGTTTGATGGACTTAAATTGTTGCAACACATTCCATTGGTCAACCCCAATTTCTTGTTGAATGGTTTTTACTTTTATTTTATCCTCATATCCGTCTATTAAATCCTCAATAAAAGACTTTGATTCTGGAAACGACTTTACACCATACCCCTTTAAATGTGCCAACTTAGCAGCTGCTGCAATAGCATCATTCAAATTACCAACTCTGTCTACCAATCCTACTTTAACTGCATCCGATCCAGTCCATACTCTTCCTTGTGCAATGGAGTCAATATATTCTACCGATTTCTTTCTGCCTTGCGCTACCCTGGATTTAAACGCAAAATAAATACTATCTACACCTGCTTGCATAAATCTTTGCTCTGTTGCATTTAATGGCCTTGTCGAACTTGGCGCATCGGCGTATGTGCTTGTATTTACTCTATCAAAAGTAACGCCTAATTTATTTTTTAAGAACCCACTTAAATTGGGTACCACCGAGAAAACACCAATAGAACCTGTAATGGTATTTGCATCTGCAAAAATAGAATCTGCATTACAAGCAATATAATAACCACCAGATGCTGCATAATTTCCCATGCTCACCACCACTGGTTTCTCTTTTTTTAATAAATCTAATTCTCTCCAAATAATATCACTCGCCAAAGCACTACCTCCAGGAGAATTTACTCTTAAAACAACTGCATCAATTGTTTTATCATTTCGTATACTTTGTAGCATTGCTCTATAATCATCACTCGCAATACTATTATTTTGTCCCTTGCCCATCACAATATCACCATCGGCATATATGACTGCAACTTTTCCAGTTCCTGTACCTCTGATATTTGCAGCACTAGCATATTCACTCATTCCTACAAAAGCAATATCCTGCGCTTTGGTAACATGTACTTTTTGCGCTATTTTTTTCTTTACCTGATCGTCGTATAGTAAGCCATCTACCAAATGATATTTTAAAGCATCATTTGCTGTTTGCACCATGCCTTTATCAGATAAAGTTTTTAAACTATCTGCTGAAACATTTCTTTGTTGTGAAGTACCTTGAATAAAACTATTGTACATGCCATTTAACCAAACACTGGTTTGTAACTTATTCGCAGGTGACATTTCGGTATACCTAAATGGCTCTGTTGCACTTTTAAATTTACCAGCATAAAAAACCTGAGTTTGAATTTCTAATTTATCCAACATTCCTTTCAAAAACATTGTTTCATAGGAAAAACCTGACCATTCTAAACCACCTTGCGGGTGGGTGTATACTTCATCAGCTACATTTCCAATCCAATATCCTTTTTGCGTAATAGTTTCTCCAAAAGCAATGATGAACTTTTTAGATTTTTTAAAATCCAATAACGCAGTTCTAATTTCTTCGCTAGAAGCATAACCGTTTGGATTTTGTTGACACTTTATATAAATACCCTTTATTGCAGTATCAGTTTTAGCATGCTTAATTAAACCAATCAATTCAGACAATCCTGCTACTTTCCCTTTCTTTTTATTAAGTAATTCAGTAAAAGCATCCGTCTTTGTTTGTTCTGGAAAGTTTTCAGAAATATCTAATACCAAAACCGAATTGGAAGCAATTTTCTTTGGTTCTTCATAGGACAATGAACTGGCAATGGCAAAAATGAATATTACCCCTAATATGGAAAATAGGATTAAAGAAACAAATGTTGCTAAAACAATTTTGAAAAAATTTTTCATGCTAAATTTTGATGTGAAATACAATGCCCGCAAAATAGTAGGAACTAAAATAGGGTTACGCTGTAAAATTATGGATATTTGAGCTACTTTTATAATCCTTGTATGAACAAAGTTTACCTTTTGATAGGTGGCAATATGGGCGATCGAATGGCAAACCTTGCACAGGCCATACATTCAATTAATCAGGAAATTGGCCCTATTCAACTTACTTCTTCCATTTACGAAACAGCAGCTTGGGGCAATACCAAACAGCCTGATTTTTTAAATCAAGCCCTTTTTTTACATACTCAGTTAGATGCGTCTAGCCTAATGAATAAATTATTAGCTATTGAAATTGGCATGGGTCGTAAACGAGACATTCCAATGGGTCCAAGAACCATTGATTTAGATATTATTTACTTTAACGACATGGTCATTTCAAACGAATTGATTTCCATACCACACCCAAAAATTGCAGAACGAAGATTTGTTTTAATGCCATTAGAAGAAATTGCACCATTGTTTTTACACCCTATTTTAAAAAAGACTAATGAGGCATTGTTGAAAGATTGTGGAGATTCTTTAGCTGTGTATAAAAAAACAGATTTATAAGCAGTTGGCGTACTATATTTGACCAAGAAGAATTGAAAAATATGAATTATCGTTTTATAGCAATTGAGGGGAATATAGGCGCAGGGAAAACGACGCTTTCACATTTATTATCTCAACATTATAATGCAAAATTAGTTTTAGAGGAGTTTGCGGAAAATCCTTTCTTGACTAAATTTTATGAGAACCCTAAGCAATACGCATTTCCATTAGAATTGTTTTTTTTAGCTGAACGTTTTAAACAACAACAAGAACTTGTAAAAACAAAAGACTTGTTTCAAGAGGTAATTATCTCTGACTATATTTTTACAAAATGTTTATTGTTTGCAAAAGTGAATTTGCCTGAAGAAGAATTTAGATTGTATCAAAAAATGTTTGATGTTTTTTATCAGCAGCTAACTCCTCCTGATATCATCATTTATTTACATGCACCAGTGAACCGTTTGCAGGGAAATATTAAAAAAAGAAACAGGAAGTTTGAACAAGCAATTCCTGACGAATATTTATTTAAAATTCAAGAAACCTACACTAGCTATATTAAACAACATAATATTAAAACCATATTCGTGGACGCTAGTAATGCCGATTTCTTATACAACGAAGCCCATTTTAAAGTTATTACCGATGCCTTAGATAAAGATTTAGACGAGGGACAGCATTATTTTAATTTGCCTTAATTTAGCTAAATGGAAAACACCAACTCAATTTCAAAGAACGATCCATTTGCAGCTATTAAGGTATCGGAATTTAGAAACCTAATGATTGGTCGTTTCTTGTTTATCATGGGACTTAGAATGATGGGGACTTTGGTGGGATGGTGGATTTATGAATTAACCAATCAGCCTTTTGCAATTGGATTAATTGGCTTAGCCGAAGTAATACCTGCCGTTTCTTTAGCCCTGTATGCTGGTCACGTTATTGATATCAGTGAAAAAAGAAAACTATTATTAAGAGGTGTTGTGCTGTATTGGATATGTGCTCTTGGCTTATTAGGCCTTTCCTATTATAATGACAAAACAGATCATTCCCTAAATCACAATACTTTATGGATAGCGGTTGGTATTTATTTTTTAATTTTTTGTACCGGCATAATTCGTTCTTTTACAGGACCAAGCTTTAACACCATTATTGGAGGGATTATCCCAAAAAATATTTTGCAAAATGCTACTACTTGGAGCCAAGCCATTTGGTTGACTGCATCCATATTAGGACATGCGATTGTTGGATTCATCATAGCAGGATATGGTCATACAGGCGCACTTTTTATAGTAGTTAGTTTGGTGACAATTGGATTTATATTTATTTCAAAAATTAAAGCACAGCCCCCACATGCAGCTATTGTAAAGGATCAAAAACCCATGGAAAGTGTAAAAGAAGGATTGCGGTTTGTTTATAACACAAAAGAAGTTTTAGGTGCTTTGTCATTGGATTTATTTGCAGTGTTATTTGGGGGCGCAGTTGCCATGATCCCTGTATTTGCTAAAGACATATTAAATTGTGGACCAATCGGTTTTGGTTGGTTAAACGCAGCATCGGACATTGGTGCGATCTTAATTATTTTTATCATTACTATTTTCCCAGTAAATGCTGGACAGGGTAAAAAATTATTACTAGCAGTAGGCGGATTTGGAATTTGCATAATTGTTTTTGCCTTATCAAAAATATTCTGGATTTCCTTTGCTGCATTAGTAATGAGTGGAATATTAGATGGCTTTAGTATGATTGTGCGCGGAACCATTGTTCAATTAAAAACACCCGATCATATGCGAGGTAGGGTTATGAGTGTTAACTCCATGTTTATCAATAGCAGTAATGAACTAGGTCAATTTGAAAGTGGCGTAGCGGCTAAATTAATGGGCGTAATTCCTTCCGTTGTATTTGGAGGAACTATGACTTTGTTGGTGGTGTTTACTACTTGGATTAAAGCGCCAAGCTTACGAAAAATGGAGTACTAGATTTTTATTTCGCCAAAAGACCAATCATCACATCGTGTACCGCTGGACAAAATTCAGCATTTTTCATGGTAATTTTATCTCTCTTAAAAAAAACATCTTCGTCGGTATAAGGGAACCTTTCACAATCGGAAGGTCGATAATCGTATATACTACATGAATTGTCTTGATCCAAGAAAGGACATGGCTTTGTTTTCACTACATAGTCTCCTTCACTATCCATTGAAAGATACTTTTCAATAAAAGGAACTTCTTTCATACCCATTGCCTTACTGATACGTTTAATGTCGGGCATTTTAAAGCGGGGGGAGTAATTTTTACAACATCTTGCACAATCCAAGCAATCAATTTTTTCAAAAGCAGCCTCATGTAAATCCGGCAACTGTTTTAAAATAACACGCTTATCTACCCTCTTTAAAAAGTTTTGAAACTTTTTGAGTATCTCCGGAGCCGGAGTTTCGTATAAATGTTCAACAGAAGGGTCAATCATACCCCAAAAGTAGCGATTTTAGTGTTCATCCACAAGCTTTCCCCACCTTTCGGAATTGACTTCCTAAGCCTATGATAATTAAGTATATTTGTGGCCATTTAAAACCTCCTTTTATGTTGCTATCGAATACAAGTGGTGCAGAATTTATCAAAAGACATATTGGCCCGAATGATGCCGACACACAAAAAATGTTAGAAAGCATTGGCGCAAAATCTTTAAATGAATTAATCGAAAAAACAGTTCCTAATAATATTCGCTTAAAAAAGCCAATGAATATCCCGGCTGGATTAAGTGAATTTGAGATGTTGAAATCTCTTAAAGCAATTGGTGATAAAAATATTATTGCTAAAAATTTTATTGGACAAGGTTACTATGGCACAATTACGCCAAGTGTAATTTTGAGAAATATTTTTGAAAATCCAGGTTGGTATACTCAATACACGCCCTACCAAGCCGAAATTGCACAAGGTCGTTTAGAAAGTTTATTGAACTACCAAACCATGGTTTCTGACTTAACTGGTTTACCAATTGCAAATGCATCTTTATTGGATGAAGCTACTGCAGCTGCCGAAGCAATGGCAATGATTTTTAATCATGTAAATAAATCAGATAGTATTACGCAACCAAAATTATTTGTTGACGCAAATATATTTGAACAAACAAAGGATGTATTGGTGACACGTGCTAATCCAATTGGCATTGAATTAGTTGATGGTGAATATCAGTCTACAACCATTGACAATAGTTTCTTTGGCGCAATTTTACAATATCCAAATAGCAAGGGTAGCATTGAAGACTATGCATCATTTATTGAGCAAGTGCATCAAGCCGGTGGTTTAGTCATTTTAATTGCAGATATTTTAGCATTAACATTATTAAAAAGCCCAGGTGAATTAAACGCAGATGTTGCTGTTGGTAATACCCAAAGATTTGGTGTACCAATGGGATTTGGTGGACCTCATGCTGCTTACTTTGCAACGAAAGATGAATTCAAAAGAGGCATGCCAGGTCGTTTGATTGGAGTAAGTATTGATGCACAAGGAAATCGTGCGTTAAGAATGGCATTGCAAACACGTGAGCAGCATATTAAAAGAGAAAAAGCAACTTCAAATATTTGTACTGCTCAAGCATTGCTTGCAAATATGGCAGTAATGTATACGGTGTTCCATGGACCAGCGGGCATTAAAAAAATTGCTGAAAAAGTACATGGCTTAGCACAAAGTTTAGATCAACAATTGCAATCTTTAGGTTTACAACAAGCCAATGCATTTTATTTTGATACATTACATGTACATGGATTTGATGCAAGTGCACTTCAAAAATTAGCTACTGAAGCAAATATCAACTTTAACTATTTAAAAGATGGTAGCATTAGCATTACCGTTGATGAAACTACCGCTGTAAGTGATATTCAATTTATCGTTGCACTATTTGAAAAATTAACTGGTAAAAAAGCAACCGCAACCAACGCCAGCGTTAAGAACGCAAGTATTCAAGCAGATTTAGTAAGAACTTCAAAATACTTACTACACCCTGTGTTTAATACCCATCATAGTGAAACACAAATGATGCGTTACATAAAGCAATTAGAAAACAAAGACTTGTCTTTAAACACTAGCATGATTAGTTTGGGAAGTTGTACCATGAAATTAAATGCTGCAACTGAAATGATTCCTGTTAGCTGGCCTGCTTTTAGTAGCCTACACCCTTTTGCGCCTCATCATCAAACATTAGGTTACCAAGAATTAGCAAAAGAATTAAGTGCTTATTTATGTGAAACAACTGGATTCACTGCTTGTAGCTTACAGCCCAATAGTGGAGCACAAGGTGAATATGCTGGATTATTAACCATTCGTTCTTATCACCAAGCACGCAATGAAGCTCATCGTGATATTGTGTTAATCCCAATTAGTGCACACGGGACCAATCCTGCAAGTGCAGTGATGGCAGGCTTTAAAGTGGTGGTGGTAGCATGTGACGAAGCAGGAAATATTGATTTTGCAGATTTAAAAGCAAAAGCTGAATTACATGCAGCTCATTTAGGCGCATTGATGGTGACTTACCCAAGTACACATGGTGTGTTTGAAGAAACCATTATTGATATATGTCAAACCATCCACGATTTTGGTGGTTTAGTTTACATGGATGGTGCCAACATGAATGCTCAAGTTGGATTAACAAGTCCTGGAAATATTGGTGCTGATGTTTGTCACTTAAACTTACATAAAACATTCGCTATTCCTCATGGTGGAGGAGGACCTGGTATGGGACCGATTTGTGTGAATGATAAGCTAGCTCCGTTCTTACCTGGTCATAACAACAATGGAAATGGCGCGAACGCAGTGAGCGCGGCTCCTTTAGGATCAGCAAGTATTTTATTAATTAGTTACGCATACATTAAAATGTTAGGCGCTGAAGGTTTAGCACTTTCTACTGCTTATGCAATTATGAATGCGAATTATATGAAGTCGAGATTAGAAAAATGCTACCCTATTTTATATGCTGGTAAAAATGGAACCTGTGCACATGAATTTATCATTGACCTTAGACCATTTAAAGCAAGCGCAGGCATTGAAGCCGAAGATGTTGCAAAGCGTTTAATTGATTATGGATTCCACGCCCCAACCATGAGCTTCCCAGTAGCTGGTACTATTATGATTGAGCCAACCGAGAGTGAAGATAAAGGGGAGTTAGATCGTTTTTGTGATGCGTTGATTGGCATTTACCATGAAATTAAAGCCATTGAAAACGGACAATTGGATAAAGTTGATAATCCATTAAAAAATGCACCTCATACTCAAAAAGTAATCTGTGCGGATGAGTGGAGTCATGGTTATTCAAGACAAACTGCAGCATTCCCATTACCATATGTGCAAGAAAGTAAATTCTGGCCAACAGTGGCAAGAGTAAACAATACACATGGTGATCGTAATTTGGTTTGTACATGTGAACCAGTGGCATCTTACGCTTAGTATAAACACTTCCCACATAAAAAAGCCTCGTCCAAAAGACGAGGCTTTTTTATATACCATCATTCGGGGGAAAGAAACAATTCCTATTTATCGAGCATCCGATATGGTGCTGGCATGATTATTATTATTCAACATAAACTCATACAAGCCAATGATCTTTTCTTTATCCTTGATTAATGTGTTTAGTTTTTCAAGGTCTGACTCCATTGTTTTTATTTTTTTATTTTCGGACTCATATCTAAAAGCAAACTCATCTACTTGAAGACTATTTACCTTATTAGCATCTTCCATTAGCATTTGCCCGGCACCTGTAAGCACCCATAGAATATTTAAGTCTGGAAAATGATGGTGGATCTTAATTAAAATATCAGACCCTACCGATCCTAAATTTTTTAACTGCTTTGAATAGTATCCATTTGACAAATGAATGTTTCTCTCAAAAGCATGTGGAGAAATGGATTTAAAGTGTAGGTACGCTGCGATTCTTTCAATTGGTTTCATAGCTTAAAATTTTATTGGTTATTGTGCATTCCCAATATTAAAACCAATCGTCATATTATAAAAGATACTTAGGCCTCATTTAATTTATACTTAGGCCTCATTTTAAAGCCAACTATTGCTTTTCGCTAAGCGATAACCATCTAAGTTCTGCTGTTTCTATATCAAGGTTGATTTTTGCTAATTTTTCACTGAGTGCAATAATTTCCTCATAATTTAAGGCAGGATTATTCAATTTATTGCTTAGCTCGGCCTTTTCAGCTTCTAACAATGGCATATTTTTATCTAAGTCTGCTAGCTCTAATTTTTCCTTGTAAGTTAATTTTTCAACTGCTTTCTTTTCATTAGTTGTAGCAACCATTGTTGTAGTTTTTTCAACAACAGGTGCCTGCTCTTTTGAAGAACTTATATCGGAACTAACATCGGTATAGCTTTGTTTTGATTTTTCTAAAATTCTAAACTGAGTATAGTTGCCTGGATAATCACGAATCACCCCACTGCCTTCAAAAATAAATAAGTGGTCAACTAATTTATCCATAAAATACCTGTCGTGCGAAACTAATAAAACGCAACCTGCATAATCTAACAAAAATTGTTCTAATACAGCAAGCGTTGGTAAATCTAAATCATTAGTAGGCTCATCCAGGATTAAGAAGTTTGGATTCTTAAACAAGATTGTTAATAGTTGTAATCTCTTTTTCTCTCCCCCACTTAATGCACTTAAATAAGTGTATTGCTTGTCTGGCGTGAATAAAAATAATTCTAAAAATTGCGCAGCACTTAATGAACCACCACTTGCTAAGGGAAACTGTTCTGCAAATGTTTTTAGGTATTCTATAACACGCATGTCTTTTTTATACACCAATCCTTCCTGTGAAAAATGCCCAAATACAATAGTTTCTCCCACATTTATCTTTCCACTATCCGGTTCGGTTATGCCTTGCAAAATTTGTAAAAAGGTGGATTTTCCAACTCCATTTTTTCCCACTATCCCAATGCGCTCCCCTTTACTAAATGTATAATCAAAGCCTTTCAAAACCACTAAATCACCGTAGGATTTATATACCTTTTTGGCTTCAATAATTTTACCACCCAATCGGGTCATTTTCATATCCAATTGCAAATTAGTATCGTCAATTTTTTGCTTGGCCTTTGCTTCTACCTCATAAAAATTATCCTGCCTACTTTTACTTTTGGTAGTTCTTGCTTTTGGCTGCTTGCGCATCCACTCCAATTCTTTTCTAAAAGTATTTTTTGCCTTATCAATACTCGCTAGTTCCGATTCTATTCGCGCTGCCTTTTTCTCTAAATAATTTTCATAATCCCCTTTGTAGCTGTATAATTTTTCACGCTCTAATTCCCAAATTTCATCTGTTACTGCTTCTAAAAAATATCTATCATGTGATACTAATAATAAAGTAACTTTTTCTTGCTCCAAATAATTCTCTAACCACTCAATCATATTTAAATCCAAGTGATTGGTAGGCTCATCCATTAACAACAAAACATGCTTTGGTTCAAACCCGATTTGAATTAAAGTTTTTGCCAAAGAAACACGTTTACGCTGACCACCGCTTAATTTGGATACCGGCTGCTCTAAATGATGAATATTTAATTGGGTCAAAATGGTTTTTACCTTGGACTCGAAATCCCATGCATTATTTTCCTCCATTTCCATAATGGAATTGGTAATTAAATCCTCGTCCTCTAACTCCATGGCCATTTCATAATTACTAATGGCCTTCATGGTAGGATGATCTTGATTAAACAAATTTTGAGTAACCGTAGCCGTTTCTATAAACTGAGGATCCTGTTCAAACATAACCAAATGCACATCCTTATGAATTTTACAAGTGCCCGCATCTGGATGCTCTTTACCCGATAAAATGCGTAACAATGTACTTTTACCCACCCCATTTCGAGCAATTAAAGCAATTCTATCGCCTTCATTAATATTAAAACTAATCCCTTTGAAAAGGGGGGTAATTCCATAACTTTTAGTCAAGCCTTCTACTGATACATAATGCATGGCGCAAAGATAAGTCCCCAATGCAAGGAAGCCGTATTTTATTGTACTTTTGTCTTCAACTAACTTAAATAGTTCAAAATGAAGCAATTTGAGGTGCCCAATGGTTATCGTAGCCGATTAATTACTGCTATCAAACAAAAAAGAAAAGCAGACGATAAATTAAAAAAAGACTTTAGCCCCACCCTACTTGACTTGGGTCCTGTGCAATTTTATTTAGCTAGACATTTTGGTTTTTGTTATGGTGTTGAGAACGCCATTGACATTGCTTATAAAACCATTGAAGAAAATAAAGGGAAGCGTATTTTTTTATTAAGTGAGATGATTCATAATCCTCAAGTGAATGCAGATTTAATTCAAAAAGGAGTAAAATTTTTACATGATACCTCAGGCAATGCAATCATTCCATTAAGTGAATTAAATGCAGATGATGTTGTGATGATTCCTGCATTTGGCACTACACTTGAATTAGAAAGCATCATTACAGAAAAAGGAATACAAATTCAAAAATACAATACGACCTGTCCCTTTGTTGAAAAGGTTTGGAACCGAAGCGAACAGATTGCTAAAAAAGGATATTCCATCATCATTCATGGTAAACCAAAACACGAGGAAACACGTGCCACATTTTCACATGCTGCAGCCAACACCCCAACGCTTGTAGTAAATGACATGGAAGAGACCATTATTTTAGGAGATTTTATTTTAGGCAAAATTGATTTAGCAACTTTCAATAAAACTTTTGCAAATCGCTATTCTGCTGGTTTTAATCCCGCAAATGATTTAACAAAAATTGGCGTTGTGAATCAAACTACACAATTAGCTACAGATACGCAAGCTATTTCGGATTATTTGAGAGGAATTATTTTAGAAAAATACGGTACTGATAGTATCGAAAATCACTTTGCAGACACTAGAGATACGCTTTGTTATGCAACCAATGATAACCAATCGGCTGTAATTGGTTTGCTTAAAACAGCTGCTGATATTGCTATTGTGATGGGCGGAAAAAATAGTAGCAATAGCTCGCACCTAGTGGAATTATGTGAGCAAAAATTACCTACTTATTTTATTGATGATGCTAGCAAAATAGTAAGCGATCATGAAATTATTTCAAACAATTGGAAAAATAAAGAAACATTTAAAGTAGAAAACTATCTTCCTAAAAAAGAAGTGATTCGAATTTTAATGACAAGTGGCGCTAGTTGTCCTGATATTGTTGTGGAAGCCTCCATCAGAAAAATTGCAAGTTATTTTGGGAAACAAGATATGGTTGATCAAATTACAAGCGAATGGGAATTAGCCTTACCGCATTAAATGAGTTGACTTAGCCTCGTGCAATTCTTTCCTTTGCCCAATTCAACGCAATCTCAAATTGAGCTGCTCTATCTAAATTGGTGTTATCCAAGACCAAAGCATCATCGGCTTTTTTCAGTGGACTGTGCTCCCTTGTGCTATCAATTAAATCACGATGTTGTAAATTCTCCGCTACTTCTTGCAAAGTAATTGTAGGGTTGGTTGCCTTCAATTCTAATAATCTACGATTCGCTCTAACTTGAGGATCTGCAGTTACAAATATTTTAAGTGCTGCATTAGGGAAAACAACCGTACCAATATCTCTGCCATCCATTACAATTCCTTTTTCAACGCCCATTGCTTGTTGTTGCGCCACAGCAAAATCTCTTACTGCTCCAATAGCTGCTACCTCACTCACTTTGGAGCTCACCTGCATTTCGCGAATTAAAATTTCAACATTTTCACCATTCAAAATCATGTCACTTTTTTCGGTACTGGGATTGTACTCAAAACGAAGATTAATTTTTTGTAGCGCTTCTTTTATTTCGGCTTCATTTGTAAAAGAAACTCCATTTCTTAAAAAAAATAAAGCAATTGCACGATACATTGCACCTGTATCAATGAATACATATTCAAGTTTTGCTGCCAATGACTTTGCTAAAGTACTCTTGCCGCAGGAAGAAAAACCATCAATCGCAATGACTATTTTTTTTAACATAAAATTTATTGTGCTACAGAAATGGTTTGTGTTTTTGGAAGATTCGCATTGCGAATAGCAATTTGACGAACCGCCTGTGATACTACTGATCTTAAAGCATCTTTCGATATTTCATCCGTTCCCACCATGGCAGGAACTCCTGCATCACCGCCCTCTCTAATAGACTGAACCAATGGCACTTGGCCTAAAAATGCAAGATCATACTCTTCTGCTAAATTTTTACCGCCATCTTTTCCAAATAAATAATATTTATTGTTTGGTAATTCTTCTGGTGTGAAATAAGCCATATTTTCTATCAATCCAATCACTGGCACTTTCACGTTGGCTTGCCCGAACATGGCGATTGCTTTTTTGGCATCTGCCAATGCTACATTTTGTGGTGTAGTAACAATCACTACTCCAGTTACAGGAACAGTTTGCATAATTGTCAAATGTATATCTCCTGTGCCTGGTGGCATATCAATCACTAAATAATCCAACTCGCCCCATTCTACATCAGTGATAAATTGACGTATGGCACTACTTGCCATTGGACCTCTCCAAACAACTGCATCTTTTTCATCTACCAATAAGCCAATACTCATTAAACTAATTCCAAATTTTTCAATGGGTATAATAATTCCTTCTCCATTGGCATCCTTCATCATTGGACGTTGCCCTCTTACCCCAAACATAATAGGTACGCTTGGACCATAAATGTCAGCATCCATCAAGCCCACTTTAGCACCACCCTCGGCTAATGCCAATGCAAGATTTGCTGAGACAGTACTTTTCCCAACACCACCTTTACCACTCACCACGGCAATAATATTTTTCACCTTCGATAAAATTGCATCATCTACTTTTCTTACAGTAGTGGTATTGGAAGTAAATCCTACTGTCACGACCGCCTCCTTATTAACCAATAATTTAATTGCATTTTCACAGGCATTTTTCATCATGTCTTTCATAGGACAAGCAGGTGTAGTAAGCACAATTGTAAAACCTACATTATTGCCTTCCACCTTCAAATCTTTGATCATATTTAAAGTCACCAAGTCTTTCCCCAAATCTGGTTCCTGCACATTACTTAACGCATTGAGTACCTCTGCTTCTGTCATTTTGAAAGTTTTTGTTAAAAAGTTGAAAACCCGAGCAAAGTTAATTGATGCAGCCGTTATTTTAGCAAAAATTTCGAGCTTCTAGCCTAAATTTGCATTGATATGAAAAAGACGATTATTTCCATTTTGGTAGTCATTTTAGGCCTTTTTTCAAATGCCTCATTTGCTCAACTAACCACTCAAAATAGCCCTAATATTTACCGTGATTCAGTGGTGCAATTGTATGGGGTTGTGATGACCGCCGACAGTTTAAAAGCCATTCCTTATGCCAGCATTGTGGTGAATAAAAAAGGAAGAGGTACAATTACCAACAATGATGGGGTTTTTTCAATAGCCGTAAATAAAGGTGAGCATATTACTTTTACCTGTGTCGGATTTAAAGACAGAACTATTTTAATTCCTAAAAATTTAGAGGGTAATCAATATAGTGTCATTCAATTAATGATTAATGACACTAACTTTTTACCAGCAACCATTTTAAAACCAAGACCTACTCGCGCCCAGTTTGAAAGAGATTTTGTGAATGCAAAAGTAGATGATGACTTATACGAAACTGCCAGAAAAAATACAAGTGAAAGTCAAAAAAGAATTATCCTAGCATCACTTCCAAGAGACGGAAAAGAAGCAGTAGGCGCCTCACTTACCAATCAAGCTTCAAAATATTATTATTCAGGACAGTTACCGCCTATGAATATTTTAAATCCAGTTGCATGGAAAAGCTTTATAGATTCATGGAAGAATGGAGATTACAAATCAAAAAAATAGCATGAAAAAAATTGCAGTGATTGGAGCCGGCACCATGGGAAATGGAATTGCGCATGTATTTGCACAAAAAGGATTTAACGTTCATTTGATTGATTCCAATAGTAAAGCACTAGAAAAAGCAATTCAAACCATTGAAAAAAACTTAAACCGTCAAGTAAGTAAAGGCACCATTGACGAAGCTGAAAAAGCAAATGCACTTCAAAATATTTTAACTTTTACCACCATTAAAGAAGGCGTTCATCAAGCTGAATTAGTAATAGAAGCAGCAACAGAAAATAGCGAAATCAAAAAAAGTATATTTAAGCAATTAGATGTAAATACACATCCCGATTGCATTTTAGCAACCAATACCTCCTCTATATCCATTACACAATTAGCCAACGTTACAAATAGATCTGGCAAAGTAATTGGAATGCATTTTATGAACCCTGTTCCAGTAATGAAGTTAGTGGAAGTGATTAATGGAAAAGAAACATCGGAAGCAACTACCAATATTATTGTTGAACTCACTAAAATACTTGATAAAATTCCTTGTGTTGTAAAAGATGCGCCAGGCTTTATTGCAAATCGTATTTTAATGCCCATGATTAATGAATCTATTCACGCATTTGCCGAAGGAATTAGTGACGCTGCCACCATTGATCAAATTATGAAGCTTGGAATGGCCCACCCAATGGGACCTTTGCAATTAGCTGACTATATTGGATTAGATGTTTGCAAAAACATACTTGATATTATGCACGAAGGATTCAATAACGAAAAATATGCGCCATGTCCATTATTAGTTACAATGGTAGCGCAAGGAAAACTAGGCATTAAATCTGGAGAAGGTTTTTACAAGTATTAAAACGCAGTGATATCAAAGCAATTAACTACTCCACTAAGTTGGTAGAAAAACTCACCCCTTGCATATCTGTTATTTTGTTAAGTACTTCCTCCATCCTATGTTTTGGTATTCCAATTTTTAACTCTACAAATAATTGAGCCAGTTGCTCCACAACCGAGCAATTGTATTGCTTAACAATCATCATCACATCATTCATTTGATGGTAATCAAATTGGAGGGTATAATTAATTTCTACTGGCTTTTGAACAATGGGTGACAATTGCAATGCCAAAGAGGTTGCGGTTTTGTAGGCATTTATCAATCCTGGCACTCCTAGTAAAGTGCCCCCAAAATAGCGTACCACTACCACTAAAATATTAGTCAATTGCTTACTATCTATTTGCCCTAAAATAGGTCGTCCAGCCGAACCAGATGGCTCCCCGTCATCACTCACCCTAAAAGTGCTACCATCAATCCCAATTCGATAAGCCAAACAATGATGAACTGCTTTGGGATGTTCTTTTTTAAGGGCTGCTAAATGTTTTTTACAAAAATCAATGCTTGTTACTGGAAAACTATATGCCAAAAATTTACTACCACGATCCTTGTATTCAGCAATAGCAGGCTGCTCGATAGTATTGTAAAAAAATGGGTCCATTAATCAATTAGATAAATAATAACTGTGCAAAGCTAACTCATAATGATTAATGATTTGTAACATTGCAGTATGACTTTACTGACACTTAAGCAACAATTTAAAACTGAACTTGCTGACCAATATGAAAATATTGAGTTATCAAGTTTACTCTCTATTTTATTTGAACATATTACTGGATGGAATCAAATAAATCAAGTGGTCAACAAAGACGAAAACTTAACTCAAAGTAATGTTGATGCATTTCAAAATGCATTAACAGCATTAAAAGAAGGTAGACCCATTCAATATATAACTGGCAAAGCCTGGTTTATGGGAAATGAGTTAATGGTAAACGAAAATGTGTTAATACCAAGACCAGAAACCGAAGAGTTGGTAGATTGGGTTACTGAATATGCTACCATCATTGATAAGCCCTTACAAATAATGGATATTGGAACCGGGTCAGGTTGTATTGCTATTAGTTTAAAACTTGCCCTACCCAATTGTATGGTTGCTGGATTAGACATTAGCGAAGATGCATTAGAGGTTGCAAAAGAAAATGCAAAACAACTTAACGCGGAAATTAGCTGGATGCAAGAAAATATTTTAGATACTACTTATTTGCCTAATAAATTTGACATTATTGTAAGCAACCCTCCCTACATTCCTTTTAAGGAAAACGTGAATATGCAAGTGCAAGTAAAAAACTTTGAACCGAGTATTGCACTTTTTGTAACCAACGAAGATCCGCTTATTTTTTACCGAACCATCGCAAGATTAGGAAAGCAATATTTGAATCCCAATGGACAATTGTTTTTTGAAATGCATTACGATCAAGGCAAAGCACTTTTAGCATTATTTGATGAAATGGGCTACCATGCCGAGCTTCGTATGGATATGTTTGGCAAGGACAGAATGCTTAGAGCAAGTTTAAAGGCAAGAGCTTAATGTGTAGGATCTACTGCAACCACAGGGGTAGCGCCTAATTTTTTGATGATTTGCATTACTTGAATGGTTACACCTAAATTAGCAACACTATCTCCATTAATCACCACCGAAGGCTTATCAGTCTCTTTATCTAAGAAAGTTTTTAATTGACTTGATAATGAATCAATGCCTACAGGAGTTGATCCAATAAACAAATGTTGTTCTTTATCAATTGTTACTACTACAGTTTGTTTTGCTTTAGTATCACTTGCGGATTTTGGATTGGAAACCTTTATCACATTGGGGTTAGCCAATGTAGATACTATCAAAAAAAATAATAATAGTATAAACAATATGTCATTCAATGCACCAGTATGCACTTCGGGCTGATCTCTTAATCGCTTTCTTAAATTCATAATACTAATTTAGGAATGCGTTGTTTCTTGTAAAATATCTAAGAAATCAGCACTTGCTGTTTCCATTTTATTGGCAGTTTTATCTATTTGAGTAGATAAATAATTATGTCCTACATAAGCGATTAATCCAATGATTAAACCAGTAGCAGAAGTGATCATTTTTGTGTATATACCTCCAGCAATCGTGTTTAAAGTATACTCCCCTGTTGATGCGATACCATAAAACAATTGAACCATACCTACGATAGTTCCCAAGAAACCAAACATGGGTGCGATTCCGGCCACTAAAGATAAAATATTTAAATTTCGCTCCATTGAATACATTTCTAACCTTCCAACATTCTCCATACTTTTTTCAATGGCGTCCAAAGGCTTTCCAATACGCATCACCCCTTTTTCAATCATTTTAGCCACTGGATTATCTGTATTTTTTGCTATACTCTTTGCAGCCGAGGTATTCCCTGCTAACAAATGATCCTTGATAATCAACATAAACTTTGGATCAATTGCACCGGCTTTTTTAATAGCTAATAATCTTTCAATAAAAACAAAAATGGCAATTACAAGCAAAGCATATAAAGGATACATAATCCATCCTCCTTTTTGCAATAAGCTTAATAAGGAAATTTTATTTTCTGCAACGTCTAACAAAAACAACATATCGTTTAATTTATTTTTTAAAGTTAAATTATTTCTACCAAATTCACCAATACTTCTACTGCCTTTACCATATCTCTAACACCTATCCATTCATGCTTGCTATGAATGGCTTGCATTCCCGTAAAAATATTTGGAGTGGGAAGTCCCATAAAACTCATTCGGCTTCCATCGGTTCCTCCTCGAATTGGACTAATGATTGGCTTCACCCCAGCCTTTTCATAGGCCTTTACCGCGTTTTCAACTATCACAGGATATTGGTCAATAATTTCTCTCATATTTCGGTACTGTTCCGTTATCTCCATATGTAGTTTCACCTTACTAAAATTGGGATTCCCCGCAATTACATTTTCAGCAATGTGTAATAATTTATTGGCATGCTCTTTTAATTGTTTGGTATCAAAATCACGCACTAAAAATTCAATCCTTGCTTTTTCGGCACCCCCTTCCATATGGTTTGGATGAATAAAACCCGCTCTATCCTGAGTATATTCTGGGCACCACTCAGTTTTAGGCAAGGCCGCCAATATTTCACCCGCCACTTTAATCGCATTTTGCATAACGCCCTTTGCAGCACCTGGATGCGCTATGACCCCTTCAATATGTAACACTAAATAGTCGGCACTAAATGTTTCCATCTCAAAACTTCCCAGCTCACCACCATCTAAAGTATATCCATAATCTGCGCCTAATTTTTTCAAATCTAAATGATCTGTTCCTCTCCCTACTTCCTCATCTGGTGTAAATAATATTTTGATAGGTCCATGTTGAATGTTTTTATTTTCCATCAAAAACTTTGCCATCTCCATTATAATAGTAACTCCTGCTTTATCGTCGCCTCCTAATAATGTTTTACCTGAAGCAGTAATCACTTTATCCCCAATAAATTCTTTTAAATAAGGATAGTCTTCAATAGTAATAATTTGATTAGGATCATCAGGCAATATAATGGGTGCCCCATTATAATTTGAATGAAGCATTGGCTGTACATGGGTACCACTGCAATCTGGCGCAGTATCTACATGCGCACAAAAACAAATAACAGGCAAAGCATTTCCGTTTGTAATTAATTTTTCATCGTCAATGGTTGATGGAATTGTTGCCATTACATAACCAAATTCATCCAACTGAGCATCTTCGATACCCATGGCTTGCAATTCCTTAACCAACAAACTAGACAAATCTTTTTGTTTTAAAGTGGAAGGGAAAGAGGTAGCATTCGGGTCACTTTGGGTATCTATACGAACATAGCGCATAAACCTATCCGCTAGTTGTAGTGTATTCAATTCCATAAAAATTATGTTGAAGCTTATTATTTATTAAGTGATGGAGCCGCTATTGAGGATGAAGATAATTTGAATTTCGCGAATAAAAAAGGCGCTCCTCTAATTAGGAACACCTCAAGAAATTATGCAAAATATAATGCAATGTATTATCCTAAAATAATACTGTTAAGATTCCAATTTTATTGACTAAAATTCAGTGATGATTTTAGATGGAGTGTCAATACTTACCAATTCTAAATCAAAAGTTAAATCCTGTCCAGCCAAAGGATGGTTCGCATCTAATACAACCACTTCCTCTTTAACTTCAACTACATTTACTTGAAATTGTTGACCCTGACCATTATTCATAGTCAATGCCATACCTACTTCAGGATTTAAATCTGGAGGAAATTGTGTTTTAGGAAATTCAACAATCATTTCCGCTTGCTTTGGTCCATAAGCCTCCATAAATGGAATATTGATTGTTTTTTTATCTCCTACTTGCATTCCCAAAACCCCGTTATCAAAACCAGGAATAACCATCCCGCTTCCAACTTCGAATTCCAATGGTGCTCGTCCTGTTGAAGAATCAAAAACTTCGCCATTAGTTAAAGTACCATGATAATGCACTTGAATGGTATCTCCTTTTGTTACTTGTTGCATATTGTTTTTTTTAAATAAAGCGCCTAGGGCACAAAGGGCAAAAGTACATAATTATGGGAGATAAACTAACTTTGCACCATGGACAAAAAACCTAGCATTGTTTTTATGGGGACGCCGGCTTTTGCCGTAGCCTCTTTAAATGCACTATTGGAAGCTAAAATGAATGTAGTTGGAGTGGTCACAGCCCCTGATAAGCCCGGTGGCAGAGGCATGCAGCTTCAACAAAGTGCAGTAAAACAATTTGCAATTGCCCATGATTTACCTTTATTACAACCCGAAAAATTAAAGTCACCTGAGTTTTTTGAAGCCTTATCCGCCTGGGAACCCGATATACAAGTGGTGGTTGCTTTTAGAATGTTGCCCGAAAAAATTTGGTCATTCCCCCCAATGGGTACCTTAAATGTGCATGGATCCCTTCTTCCTCAATACCGTGGTGCGGCACCAATTAATTGGGCCATCATGAACGGAGAAGCCGAGACTGGAGTGACTACATTCCAATTGCAACATGCTATTGACACAGGGGATATTTTATTACAAGACCGCATTGCCATCACCAAAAATATGACCGCTGGTGAGTTACATGATACAATGATGATGGTGGGCGCCAATTTACTAGTCAAAACCTTAGATGGATTAATTCAAGGCAATATAAAATCGGTAGCTCAAAATAATTTGATTGAAGAAGCCGATATAAAACATGCGCCAAAAATATTTACAAAAGATTGCGAAATTGATTTTAATAATAACGTGCAAACCATACATGACCATGTACGTGGACTGGCTCCATTCCCAGGTGCGATTACAAAAGTAGATGGTAAAATTGTAAAATTATACAGCACTACCATTAGCAAAGAAATACCAAAAGAAGCTGCAGGAAGTTTTGTTACTGATGGAAAAACTTTTGCAAAAATTGCATGCAAGGACGGGTATCTTATGCTGAATGATATCCAATGGGAAGGCAAAAAAAGAATGGCTGTTGTTGATTTTTTAAGAGGGTACAGAAAACCTTAATAATTTAAAAAAGCAATCATTTAATTTATTGCTTTTTTAAATTCATCCGCAGTTACAATTCCAACTTTCCTCCAAACTTCTTTCCCATTTTTAAAAACGATGAATGTAGGTAATTCTTGAAATTGCAAATGCTTCATTACGTCTATATCTACCCCTCCATCAACCGATAAAAAGTAAAGACTACTCGAATATTCCTTTTTAATTTGTTCCACTGTCGGGATCATTTTACGACAAGGCGGACACCAAGTAGCACCAATATCAACTAACACTAAATTATTTTTTGATATTACAGATGCAAAATCTTCCACGCGCATTTGAATCACATTGGCATTGCCTTCTACAGGTAGATTATTTATTTTCCAATTGCTCATTCCTCCTTCCAAATTCACCACATTAAACCCTTTTTCAGCCAAATAGGCACCCGCTGCAGCACTTCGCCCTCCAGCTTGGCAATACACATATACCGTTGTTTTTTTCTCTAAATGTTGCGTTCGTTTTTCAAACTCATTTTGATCATTCCAATTGGCTTGTAAAGCATTTTTTATATGCCCTCCCTGATATTCTCCCGCCGTACGAACATCTAATATTTGGACACCCGGCTTTTCCACTTCTAACTTATACGCTTGTGCAGCAATGGTTTTAACATTTGTATTTTGTTGCGCACAACTAACAAAAAAGATTACCAATGCAAACAGGCTTGCACAAATTTTACACTTCATAAATAAAAATTAAAATTAATTACCTAATAATTAATAGGTAACAGAAACCGGGAATGTTTTATTATTGATTCCTAAAATAGCAGCAGCAGCATCATTTAAACGATATTGAACAGCATTTCCCATTTCAGGCAAAGCATTAATTACTTTAGCACAAATGCTTTTTAAATCGGGAGTGGTGATTCTAACAATCGTACCAATGGGCAATAAATTGGTTAATACATAAAACTTTTTATCATCCCAACCACTCATGCTTTTAAAAACAGCTGCTGTACCTTCTAATGTTTGAAAAGTAGCTACTTTTGCTTTTGTTGCAAACATAGAAGCAAAATACCCTTCTTTATCTTCCTTTAAACTATTTTGAAAACTTGCTTTGTGTGTGCTATCCGAAATTCTATTTTTCTCGGTATTGTTAGCAATCATTTGTTTAGAATTGCTAACTACTTTTGCACCATTTGTATCTGTTGTAACAACTGTTTCGCTTTTAATATCTACCGGCAAATGCCCTTTTTTTCTTCCACGTCCACGAACAATATGCTTCCCTTTTTTACTTGATGCACTATGGCTAGTTGATTTTGAAGAATGCACTATATGCTTTCCTCCCTTTGCTTTTTTTGCATAGGCAGACTCACTGGCAAATACACCAATAAGAACAATCAATAAGAAAATGCATTTTTTAAACATGGACACAAAGGTACAAAATTGAAATGCAAAGAAAAAGTGAAAAAGAGAATAATTAAATTAAGAATAATTGAAATATATAAATATTAGTATTTCAGTATCCTCCACTCAGTTGGATAGTAATTATTTGTTCTATTAGGAAGCAGCTTAGCCCATCCAAGGCGTATATTTTGATAACAAATAGCCTGCCATCCCTTTTCTCCTTCCAAAACCAAATCGGCCCTTCTTAAATATTGTAAGGCAGCTGCTTCGTCTACCTCCACCCGACCATAAGGCAAATTTACCCAGTTACTCATTGCCAAAGCGTGTGCTGGAATTAAATCCTTGCCTTTAATTTCGCCCATGTCTAACCCCAATTTTTTTACGTAGAGATTTTTTAATACTGCCTTAATAGGTGTTTCAAAAATACTCGGAATGGCAAGCAAGGTATTTTGATGGCTAATGTATGTATAAGCATCCGAAATTAAATGATGGGTTGACAAAACCTCATGCGCTTGTTTTGAAATAACATTCCACTTAAAATCGGAAGTATAATATCCCCCAACCAATGAACTTTGTTTTTGAAAAACAGTAACAAAAAATCCTTCTCCTTTTAATTTATTTGGGAAAAACCTAAAACCAGTAGCATGATGTTTTGGACTTTCACTGGCTACAATATTCCATTCGGCTGGTGGGTTTAATTTAATATTTTGCATGCCAGGCATTGCACTTATAAAATCCATCATTTGTTCATCTTCTTCAAATGAATAAGAACAGGTAGCATAAATAAGATACCCTCCCTCTTTTAATGCATCTACACTTTCTTCTACAATTCTAGTTTGTCTTGTACTGCAATGTTGAACACTTTCCAAACTCCATTCATTAATAGCAGCAGGATCTTTTCTAAACAATCCACTACCACTGCATGGCGCGTCAATTAACATGAGATCAAAAAACTGAGGAAGCGATTTAAAATGAGACGGATCATTTTGTGTTACTACCACCTGATCTGTGCCCCACTTAGTAATATTCTCAACCAATATTGCATTACGTGATTTAATGGTTTCATTAGCAATCACCAAGCCCTCTTTAAAATGACTTGCCATTAATGTTGACTTACCTCCTGGTGCAGCGCATAAGTCCAAAGCAATTTTCCCTTTTGTATCTGGAACTAATTCATCTAAAATATATTGAATAAACATACTACTAGCTTCTTGCACATAATATGCGCCAGCATGCCACAAAGGGTCCACCACAAATGAAGGTCGCTCAGCTAAATAAAAGCCATTACTACACCATGGAATGGGAATGGTATTATTCAAAAATGTATGCGCGGACTTATTAATTAATTTTGCAGGATTCAGTCTTAAGGAAGTTACCTGTTCGCCTTGCTCATGCACGCGTATAAAACTTTCCTTGTCGAATCCTGGCAAGCCTTGCAATGAGTTTAAAAATGATTCAGGTAACAATGTTTGTTATATTAATATCTAATAATAAAATGTTCCTTTTCTTTTTGTGCATTTCTCACAAATACCAATCCAATAAAAAATAAATCGATTGTTAAAGTGACCGCTTCGTGATTTTTTATTTCCTCCCAAGCCTGTTCCATTTCAGCACTCCAATGAATATCATCAAAAATTAAAACAGAATCATCATTTGATTGCTTTACTAAACTTTCAAAATATTGAATAGTTGGTAAGTACTTATGATTACCATCCACATAAGCTACGCCAACGGAATGAATTGTTGTCAAATATTGAGGTAAAGATTTTTCAAAATCACCTTCCATGATTTCAATATTATGCAAACCAATTTCCTTGAAAGTATCTTTCGCTATCTCGGCTACACTCGGCGCTCCTTCCATAGTTACAATTCTTGCAATGGGATTTGCTGTAGCCAAATAACAGGTGGTGATTCCCAAAGAAGTTCCCATTTCCAATATTTGCTCCGGCTTATAATAAGCGATAATTTTATGCAATAACTGACTGTACTTTTTAGGTTTTAATGCCGCTTTTGCAATAGAACGAATACTTCTTTGATCACTTGCTGTTTGTCTCGAACCTGCGCCCCTATCCCATACTTGAATCCCAGCATTATTTGCAAGCAATTGAGCACGTCTATTTTCAATGGAAGGTATTAATGTATGATCCGCTTTTTTATTAAGCACTTCTCTAATGAAAGTATACACAAATGGAGAATGCACTCCATGACCTTTTCCATTAGACGCTTTAAGTAAATATTGAAAATATTTTTTGAGCAGGGTTAGCGATGAATACATAAATTATTTTAATTGCCAACATTCAAAATCAAAATCGAATGCATGTTTTTCATCGGCATGATGTGATTCAATGGTATGCTTATGCCACTCATTTCCTAGGTTTGGGAAAAAAGTATCCCCATCAATTTGAGTATGTACGCGAGTCAACCATACTTTATTGGCAAGCGGCAAAGCCATTTCATAAATTTGACCTCCTCCAATCACCATTAATTCTTTATAATCTTTTTGAGTAACTAATGTGATTGCGTCCTGAAGCGTATTTACTACTTGAGCACCTTCAATCACTAAATTTTTTTGATGGGTTAGTATAATATTAAGTCTACCTGGTAATAATCTACTACCCATTGACTCAAATGTTTTACGTCCCATAACAATCGGCAAAGCCCAAGTAGTATTTTTAAAAAAGCGCATATCCTTTGGCAAATGCCATAACAACTGGTTGTCTTTACCAATGGCATTATTCTCTGAGGCGGCTACTACAAGGGTTATATTCATTCGTTTATTTATTATACTGCCACCGGCGCTTTAATACCTGGGTGACATTCGTAATTTTCTAAAGTAAAATCCTCAAACTTAAAGGAGAAAATATCTTTCACCTCAGGATTAATTTTCATGGTTGGCAATTTGAACGGAGTTCTTGACAATTGCAATTCAGCTTGTTCAAAATGATTATTATATAAATGTACGTCACCAAAACTATGTACAAAATCGCCATAGGCTAAGCCACAAACCTGCGCAATCATCATTGTCAACAAGGCGTAGGAAGCAATATTAAAGGGCACTCCCAAAAACACATCTGCACTGCGTTGATACAATTGACAACTTAATTTACCATCAGCCACATAAAACTGAAACATATTATGGCAGGGCATTAATGCCATCTTTTTTAAATCCCCTACATTCCATGCACTTACAATTAATCTTCGGCTGTCAGGTGTTTTTTTAATCTGCTCAATCAATTCTGTAATTTGATCAACTACCACCCCATCAGCACCCTCCCAACTTCTCCATTGCTTTCCATAAACAGGACCTAAATCACCGTTGGCATCTGCCCACTCATCCCAGATACGCACTCCATTATCTTTCAAATATTTGATATTCGTATCACCATTTAAAAACCAAAGCAATTCATAAATAATGCTTTTTAAATGCACTTTTTTGGTAGTTACTAAGGGAAACCCCTCGGCTAAATTAAAACGCATCTGATACCCAAAACAGCTTTTAGTGCCCGTACCTGTACGGTCTGTTTTTTGCGTGCCTTCTTTTAAAATATGTTGTAATAAAGTCAAATATTGTTGCATGCTGCAATTTACAACCATTGCTGCTGAACTTGGAAAATTTTTAAAACAATGGGGAGAAGCTGTGAAAAATAAAATTGAATAGCGATTATTTGGCTTTTCTTCTCGCAAGCTCAGTATTAATCATTACCAATTCCTTATTCGTTTGCCCGTTAACACTGCTGTTTTCTTCGGCACGACGCATTAAATATGGGATCACTTCACAAATAGGACCAAAAGGTAGATACTTACTCACATTATAGCCCTTAACCGCCATGTTAAAAGTGATATGATCGCCCATGCCATATAGTTGAGAAAAATGTACCTTTTTAAAGTCATTAGATAAATTCAGTCTTGCCATTTCATTGGCAATTTGAATATTACTTTGCTCATTATGAGAAGCCAACAATAATGAAATGGAATCTAAATTTTCGATACAATATTTCGCTGCTGCATCAAAGTCTTTATCTGTTGAAGCTTTATCAACATGAATAGGTGAAGGATAATTCATCTGTTGTGCGCGCGCTCTTTCTTTTTCCATATACGCACCACGTACCAATTTAGCACCTAATAAAAAACCTTGTTCTTTTGCAATTCGATGTGATAGTTGTAAAAAACTAAAACGATCATTGCGATACAATTGATAAGTATTGTAAACAATCACTTTTTCTTTATTATAAATACCCATTAATTCAATCGCCAATCTATCAATTGGATCTTGAATCCAGGTTTCTTCTGCATCAATTAAAATACCCACTCCTTTTTCTTGCGCCACATCACAAATTGCATACATGCGCTCTCTAACCCTTTGCCATGCTGCATTATCAGACTCGCTATCATGAATACCACTTCTTAATCTTGGGGCATCATTTAAATTTTCCAATAAAATATGGCTTGCAACACCAGTAAGTTTAACACTAATAAATGGTATGTTACTTTGTGTAGCTGCAAAATCAATTGCTTCAATAATATGCTCCGTTACATTATCAAAATTAGACTCCCCCTCCTTCGCTTCCACACCATAATCTAAAATTACTTGCACACCATAGGAACTTAATAATTTGGCAACTCTAGCCGATTCTTCTAATGTTTCCCCACCCACAAATTGTTTAAAAACAGTACTTCGTAATAAGCCATGAATAGGTAAGCCCAATTTCAATAAAATGGGTGTTATCTTGGTTGCAAGGGTAACCATTATAGGACTTTGTATAGTACTTATTAAAAACTTCGCTCTTTTTAAATCAGCGGTACTCTTGTATGCAAATGCATTTTGTGTATTGTCAAAAGATAGGTTCATGCTAACATTAGTTCGTTTGGCAAATATCGTATCTAAAAAGGTAATAGCAAAGAATTAGTACCTTTAAATACTATAATTTAAACCAATTCAGCAATGAACATTACCAAGACAGAAATTTACATGTTTAAGATTCCAATGATCCCTTTTACCATTGCTACTGGAACAATGCATTTTGCGCAAAATGTGTTAATCAAAGTACATACCAATGAGGGCATTATTGGTCTTGGAGAATGCTCAGCTTTCCCTATGATTGTTGGCGAAACACAGGTAAGTTGCTATAACCACGCCAAGGATTTTGCCGCATTTATAAAGGGAAAAAATCCATTGGAAATTAGCAATCGACTTGCAGAAATAGACACTATTATTGCAGGCAATTATACCATTAAAAGTGCATTTGATATTGCTTTGTATGATATAGCAGCAAAAGCAGCCAACCAGCCCCTTTACGCATTTTTAGGGGGTAAGCAAAAAGCAATTGAATCAGATTTAACGATTGGAATAGATACTCCAGATGCAATGGCTTCACAAGCAATTGAATTTAAAGAAAAAGGGGTAACCATGATAAAAGTAAAATTGGGCAAAGATCCTAAAACCGATATTGAACGAATACAAAAAATTAGAGCAGTCATTGGCGATGAAATAAAATTGAGAATCGACGCTAATCAAGGGTGGTCAACCACCGATGCGCTTTCAGTTTTACAGGGACTTGCACCATACAATATTGAATTTTGTGAGCAACCAATGCACAAATATTATGACGATTACTTGCCTGCACTTTGTGCCGCATCCCCTATTCCCATTATGGCAGACGAATCCGTTTTTACGCACCATGATGCTAGAAAATTAATCGCGAACAAAGCGTGCCATTTAATTAATATTAAATTTTCAAAAAGTGGAGGCATCCAGGAAGCGATAAAAATTCAGGAAATTGCCGGAAAAAATAACATGGCCTGCATGATGGGGGGTATGCTCGAAAGCAGATTGGCATTAAGTGCAAAAATGCATTTTGCAATGGCACATGACAATGTTAAATACTACGATATGGATACTTGTTTGCTTGGGCATTTAGAAGACCCAATTATAGGAGGAGTGCAATTCAACGGCATGCATTTAAGCATTGATGATACCCCTGGACATGGTGCAGACGTTGACCCAGCCTACCTTTTAAAACTTGAACACTACGTTGTATAACTATTTGTATCTTTGGGTATAAAATACATTTATGGAGCCTAGAAAAGCAAGTGATTCATTTATTACAATGAACGAATTAGTACTACCCAATGATACTAATACATTTGGTGACTTAATGGGTGGCAAACTAATGTATTGGATGGATATTGCGGCCTATCTTTCAGCTTCAAAACACTGTAATTCTGCAGCCATGACTGCATCGGTTGATAATCTAAGTTTTAAAACACCAATTAAATTAGGCAATGTAATTTGCATTGAAGCCATTGTTACGCGCGCGTTCAATACCTCAATGGAAATTCATTTAAAAGTGTGGAATCAAAATATGATTACACAAACAAGAGTTATGAGTAATGAAGCCTTTTTTACTTTTGTAGCATTAGATGAAAACAAAAGGCCAAAACAAGTTCCTGCAATTATTCCAGCATCAGAAGAAGAAATCAAATATTACGAAAGTGCTTTAAGAAGAAGACAAATGAGACTTATTTTATCTGGCAAAATGAAACCAGAAGATGCTCCAGAATTGAAAGCAATTTTCATGCAAGACTAAGCGAACTAGCTACAAATTAATTAAATAGTTTGCGGTGGTTCCTTTAAAGCATGATGCTTGCCCTTTAACATGTAATCTTTACTTTGCTCAATTGCATCCATCACTTGTGCTAAAATTTCTTCAACCGAAGCATTATAGTCAATTTCCAGTGGCGCTTTAAATCTTATCGTTAGGGGCGTGCCCACTTTTTTGAATGTCAATCCTTTTTTTGTAAAGGCTCTCCAAAAACCATTAATCACAACAGGTACTACTATTGGCTTATTATTCTTGATGATATGAGCAGTACCTTTTCTTCCTGGAGCAAATGGTTTAGTGGTTCCTTGAGGAAAAGTAATTACCCAACTATTTGAAAGTGCTTGATCAATTTTTTGTGTATCCACCACATCTCTATCCCTTTTTACATCCTGCCCTTCGGCTCTCCAAGTTCTTTTCACGGTTAATGCACCCCCTAATTTAAACAACCTGCTTAGCCAATTGCTATTCATGGTTTCTTCTGCAGCAACAAAATATACATTAGTAAATGGATTCAATAAATAATATGGGATACCCAGCCTGTTAAACTTGCGCCATTTAACTGCGCAAAAAATATGCACAAAAGCAATTACGTCTCCAAAATAAGTTTGATGATTGCTTACAAATAACACATTTTTTTTAGGCAACTCAGCTAAGTTTTCAGAACCTTCAATCTCCACCTTATTAAATAACGCAAGTCCTGGATACGTGAACAAACCCACTATGCCATAGATGACAGAACGAAAAATACGAATGTTTTTTAATCGATCTAAAATTGACATTTTAAGCAAATTGTTTGGTGGGCAAGATACTACAAATATTGTATCTTTAGGCAATGAAAAAGACTGCCGTTATATTTGATATTGATGGATTGTTAATTAATAGTGAGCCTTTGTGGAACAAAGCTGCAACTGAAATTTTTAGACAATATGGCATCAGTTTAACGGAACAACAATATGCTACCACAATAGGACTAAGATCAAAAGAATTTGTTGCTTATTGGTTGCATCAATTTAATGTACCTGCAAGTCAGAATGAAATAGTAGAAAAAAAAGTAGTAGATCTTGCTTTGCAAATCATTGATCAAGATGCTACATTAATGCCTGGGGTAGAACATATTTTTGAATTTTTCTTGCAAAGAGATTTTAAAATGGGCTTAGCCACTTCTTCACCTTTGCAACTTATTGAATGGGTTAAAGATAAATTAGGCATTAGAAGTTATATTCATGCCAGTAGCTCAGCACAGCATTTACCATTTGCAAAACCGCACCCTCAAGTATATTTAGATTGCGCAGCAGCAATGCATACAAATCCACTTTCTTGCATATGTTTTGAAGATTCATTTTACGGAATGATTGCAGCCAAGGCAGCAAGAATGACTTGCGTTGTTGTGCCATCTGCAGATCATATTAAATTAGAACATTGGGGTGCTGCAGATTTAAAACTATCTTCTTTACAAAACTTTGGGGCCTTGCATTTCAATATGCTCAATAATTAATCTAAATTACAGGTCTCATGAAACTCGCAACAGAAGTTATTGGAAAAGAATTGGCGCTTTTTGAAAATCATTTCAAAGATGCTGTAAAAAGTAGGGTTGCGCTTTTGGACAGAATAATGCAATACATTGTAAAACGTAAGGGGAAGCAAATGCGTCCTATGTTTGTTTTATTATCTGCAAAATTACATGGTGAAATTACAGATGCATCCTACCGAGCTGCAAGCTTGGTGGAACTTTTACATACCGCAACCTTAGTACATGATGATGTTGTAGACGATGCTATAGAACGTCGTGGCATGTTTTCGATCAATGCTTTATGGAAAAATAAAATTGCAGTGTTAGTTGGAGACTATTTATTATCAAAAGGGTTATTACTTTCCCTTGAAAATAAAGACTTTGATATTCTTACAATTTTATCCAATGCAGTTAAAAAGATGAGTGAAGGAGAATTGTTGCAAATTGAAAAAACCAGAAATCTAAATTTTGATGAGTCTATTTATTATGAAATCATCAATGGAAAAACTGCAAGTCTTTTATCATCAAGCTGTGGAGCTGGCGCCGCTTCGGTTACAAAGGATCCAGAGACAATTGAAAAGATGCGCAAATTTGGAGAAATGGTAGGTATGGCATTTCAAATTAAAGATGACTTGTTTGACTATGGCGATATTGCAGTTGGCAAACCTACCGGCAACGACATTAAAGAAAAGAAATTAACATTGCCATTAATACATGTGCTACAAAAAGTAGATGCTTCATTAAAGAAAGAAATTATATACATTGTAAAAAACAATAACAACGACAAGAAAAAAGTAAAGTTTGTAATTGACAATGTAATTAAACATGGAGGGATTGAATATGCAACTCAAAAGATGTACCAATATCGTGACAAAGCATTAGAAATTCTTAATTCGTTTCAACCTAGTCCTGCCAGAGCAGCTTTAGAAGAACTAGTTCGTTACACAACAGACCGTGCATATTAATGGAAAAAAGATGGAATATTATTGCAACAGATCCTGCTAAGGTGCAATCATTACAAGCTGCATTAAAAATTCATCCCATACTTTGTGAACTATTGGTTCAAAGAGGTATTACTAATTTTGATGCAGCGAAAGATTTTTTTAGACCTAATATAAATCACTTGCATGACCCTTGGCTAATGAAGGACATGCAAAAAGCGGTAGACAGAATTGATATCGCCATTAAGTCAAATCAAAAGATATTAGTGTATGGTGACTATGATGTAGATGGAACCACCTCTGTAGCTACCTTATACCAATTTTTAAGACAGTTGACCGAAAACCTAGATTACTATATACCACATAGATACAAAGAGGGTTACGGAGTTTCAAAAATAGGGATTGACTTTGCTAAAGAAAACGGATTTGATTTAATTATTTCTGTAGACTGTGGTATAAAATCAACCGAGCTCATTGCCTATGCAAAAGAACTAGGCATGGATTTTATTATTTGCGACCACCATTTACCTGATGATATATTACCACCTGCCGTTGCCATATTAAATGCAAAACAAAAAGATTGTCCCTATCCTTACAAAGAACTTTGCGGATGTGGCGTTGCATTTAAATTAATTACTGCATTAGCACAAACCTATCAACTACCCGAAGAAAGTTATTTGCAATATTTAGATTTAGTAGCAACTGCTATAGCAGCTGATATTGTTCCTATTACTGATGAAAATAGAACAATGGCTTTTTTTGGTGTCCAAAAAGTGAATGAAAATCCATCACCAGGTTTAAAAGCCTTAATGGAATTAGCAAAACAGTCAGGTCCAATGCGCATTACCAATTTGGTTTTTGCAGTGGCGCCAAGAATCAATGCTGCTGGACGAATGGATGATGCAAAAAAAGCAGTACAATTATTTATTGAAAAAGATTATACAAGGGCACTAGAAATTGGCGCATTGCTACAACAGGATAATTTAGATCGTAGAGAAGCAGACACCACTATAACCGAGGAAGCCCTTGAACAAATTGAACAAGATCCATTACATCAAACCAAAAAATCCTCTGTAGTTTTTCAAGCACATTGGCATAAAGGCGTAGTAGGCATTGTGGCAAGTAGATTAATTGAAAAACATTACAAACCAACTGTGGTACTTACCCAAAGTGGTGATGTAATAACAGGTAGTGCAAGAAGTGTAAATGGATTTAATTTATACGAAGCTTTGCATGCTTGTCGTGCTCATTTATTAGGATACGGAGGCCATTTTGCTGCTGCAGGAATGACTATGGCAGTAGACGCATTGGAAAACTTTAAAATTGCATTTGAAGCAGCGGTTGCTGATAGAATTACCGAAGCACAATTAACCCCAGAAATAAGTATTAATGCATCCTTGCCATTGGATGATATAACTATGCAGTTTTTTCAAATCATTTCTCAAATGGAACCCTTTGGCCCAGATAATATGCGCCCTGTATTTATTGCAACAGGGGTTTATGATACTGGCTATAGTAAACTTGCAAAAGAACAACATATAAGTTTTAATGTAACCCAAGGCAAAACAAATGTGCGCGGTATTGGTTATAATATGCCGGAGCATATGAAATTAGTAAAATCAGGAAAGCCTTTTGACATGGTATTTAATTTGCAAATAAATGAATGGCAAGGAAATCAATCAGTACAAATGCAAGTGATAGATATTAAACCAAGTGCATAAAAAAAGTGACCCCTTATTGAGGTCACTTTTATAAAGTAATTGAGTTTAACTTTTTACAATTTCTATTTCAATAAATCTACGCTACGATTAATAAAATTAGTCAACTCAGCTCCTGTTAATAATCCTTGTGACAACAAAGCTAAGTCCGCTAAATTACGCGCTTGCTTTTGTTGCTTATCCATATCTGTTTCTTTTAATAAAGATTGATAAATTGGGTGATTGCCGTTAATAGTTAAATGTACTTCGTCAGGCATTTGCGCATAAAAAGCAGTCATTCCTCCGCCACCCATACTAGCCATATCTTTCATACGACGCATAAATTCTGGTCTTGTTGCAATGACAGGCGAAACATCCGAACTCAATCCTTTAACTTCTACAGTTAATGTGATATCAGGTACTTGAAATTCAAATAATTTTTTTGCTTGCTCCACTTCCTCTTTGCTTAAAATAGAATCTACATTTTCTTGCTTATCAATTAAATTATCTACTACATCTGCATCCACACGCACAAATTGAACACCTTCCCATTTCATCTCCACATTATTAATAAATGCTGCATCCACCATGGTTTCTAATTTCACCACTTTGTACCCCTTGCCAACTGCTGCTTGAATAAAGGCATCTTGTTGTATTGGATTAGTGGTATATAAAAGAACATGCTTACCATCTTTATTTTTTTGACTAGCTTCGGTTACTGTTTTATATTCATCAATTGTATAAAACTTGCCTTTTTCAGCCGCATCTTCTAAAATCAAAAACTTATTTCCTTTTTCTAAAAATTTGTCATCTGTGATCATTCCGTATTTCACAAACAATCCTAAACTCTCCCATTTGTCTTCAAATGATTTACGATCATTGTTAAATATTTCCTCTAATTTATCTGCTACTTTTTTAGTAATGTGTGCATTTATTTTTTTAACATTTGGGTCTCCTTGTAAATAACTACGACTTACATTCAATGGGATATCCGGACTATCAATTACACCATGCAATAACATTAAAAACTCTGGTACAATATCTTTAACCTCGTCAGTTACAAATACCTGGTTGCAATACAATTGAATTTTATCTTTCTGTATTTCAAAGCTCTGCTTGATTTTAGGGAAGTATAAGATTCCTGTTAAATTAAATGGATAATCCACATTTAAATGAATCCAAAATAATGGTGTTTCACCAAATGGATATAATTCCTTGTAAAAATTTTCATAATCTTCTTTTGTCAACTCTGATGGCTTGCGCACCCACAATGGGTTGGTGTTATTGATTGGCTTCGCTTCTTCAATAGCATCCTCCACTTCACCTTCTTTTTTATCCTCAGGCTTTGCCGCATTTGCATCTGTAAAATAAATGGCAACAGGCAAGAATTTACAAAAGCGCTCCAAGATACCTTTTACACGGTGGGCATCTAAAAATTCAGCGCTTTCATCATTCACATGCAATACAATCTTTGTGCCTCTTTGGCTATAGTCCACTTCGTATAATTCATATTCTGTACTTCCATCGCAGCTCCAAAAAACACCTGGTGCACCTGTATGACTTTTACTATAAATATCAACTTTGCTACTCACCATAAATGAACTATAAAATCCTAATCCAAAGTGACCAATAATGCTTGCATCTTTATACTTATTTACAAATTCCTCTGCTCCACTAAAAGCAACCTGATTAATGTATTTATCTACTTCCTCACCTGACATACCCACACCATTATCAATAATAGAAATGGTCTTTTCTTTAGCATCTAATACTACTTCCACTTTCAATTCGCCTAATTCACCCTTGGCCTCCCCCTTACCATGTAAGGTTTTTAATTTTTGAGCTGCATCAACAGCATTACTCACCAACTCACGTAAAAATATTTCGTGATCACTGTAAAGGAACTTCTTGATGATCGGAAAAATATTTTCCGTCTGTACACGTATTTGACCTTTTTGCATAATTATTATATTTGCAAATACCATTGCAATAAGAGTACCAAATGCAGTTTTCTGCCAAGCTGACAACTAATTATTTAATTTGGTAGCCGTTTGAGGTAAATTTTGCAGCCAAGCAGCGCCAGTACAACGCTTCCCCGTTAACAAAATGTCACTTGTATCCCTTAATATTAGCTGCTTTTCGGTATTAAAAACCGAATAAACCCCAATCACTATTCCATTGCCTGTGGGGGTTTTAATTCCTGCAAAATCAGCATACCCCCCTGTTCTTAAATAAATTGTACCTCCGGTGCAAAATTTCAAGCTTCTACTAATACCTAATTTATTCTTTTTATCTGCATAGGTTTGTGCCGTATCGGCAGCACTAAATTCAACAGCGTTAAGTTGAATCAGTCGTCCTTGCAAGCTATCTCCTAAGTTTTTATACGCAACCACCACGGGATTAATAATATTATGTTCACTCACTAGTTTAATGAATTTAGAAAATAACGGCGAAGGGATTCCAGAAGTAACTAAACTGCCCGAACTTGTATCCACGGCACCAACCAGCTGAACCATTCTTCGATAATCTGTAAGCAATAGTTGTTGTGCATTGATTTTTATTTTACTGCCAATAGGATAAGTTTGATACAAGGACAAGCCGTCTAACTGAACAACCAATCCTCCGGAATTGTCTTGAATATAAATGGCTTTATAAATATTATCGTGTTCATCATTTGCCACTACTACTCCTTCAATAAATAATGGCTGTGCTATATATTCTACCATCCCCAAACTATGTAATTTTCTAAAATTTTTAATAGACATAACAGAGTCTCCAAAATTTGGATTTACATCCGCGGTGGCCGACTGTTTAAAGCAGGATGACATTAATAAAACAGTGAAAGACAAAGAAATTAAAACAGCTGCAATATATTTTCCTGGTTTCATAAATTAGATTTTAGTTAAAAAATTTGTTAGTTAATAAGGGATTATTGAAATGCAATTTGAAAATGAATAGTGTAGGTGACTCCTTGGTCTATTAAATATTTTGGAGCATACTTTTTAATATCGAAATGCGCATAATCAAACCTAGATTGCTCATAGGCTATTAGTGGAAGAAAATGATTTAACGCATTATTTACAACTAAACCAATCCTACATTTATTGGATCGAACCCCTTTATTAATTTGAAAAGATTTAAAAATAGAAGCATTCAAAAAACTATTGTCTGACAAATAATGTGTAGCAGAAATCATTCCCCAACTAATGGCATCTATTTTATGCTGCACCATATCGCTTCTTCGGAATAAATCAATGGAAACGGGCCGGTTTTGAGCCATTAACAGGGCAATGTTTAATTGCAGCGTACTGTATGGCTGATATTTAATAGTAAAGGCATTAACAACGCCTGGACTAATTGAGGATGCCATTTGTTTTATGTGTAATAATCCGGATTCTAATAAATGTAAATCATTGACAAATAATAACTCATACGAAGGATCTTTTTCATAATTACTCTTTTGAAAAGTAGATGCCAATGCCAAAGTGATGTTTGGTAACAAATTCAACTCAACACTTGCTTCTACTCCTGAATAAATTTCATTAATATTCCCAACTATACCATAAACAAAGGATGTATATCCATCATGATAAAACATTTTTTGAAGTGACTGATTTGAGATTCGTTTCCAATAAATACTTGTAATAATTTTTATTAAAGGCGCATGATACTGAACTCCCAAATCAACTCCATAATGCAGCGCAATCTGCTTATAGGGCGATGAAACCGAATTCATTTCTGGATTAATGAACATTTGCTCATAACTGGGTGCAACCCACTTTCCAAATACAATTGAATTAAAAGAAAACCGCCCATTCAATCGATAATTCATCCCTTCTTTAAAATCCCAAGACGGGGTGAAAATAAAATTAGATCCCCCTTTTGAATTTTCTTTGAACAATCCATTTTCATTAAAGCCCACTCTATTTATGCCCTCAATTCCATAACCTAATGCTAGCCTTGTTGTTACCACTGCCCACTCTTTTTCAAATTGAATCCATGGTTTAAATTGCATTGTGTGCATTGCATAATCAGCACCCCATTGCGCTCCCTGTTTAACTTTTCGATTGGGGTGTTCAATATCATTTTGAAAACTTAATTCAACTCCATCATCATTTATCCAGCTATTGTAATTAAAATAATAATTACCGCCTAGTAAATCTTTTATAGTATTGAAATAATGTATTTGATCAAATGAATAATTAGCACCCATCTGATATCCCAAAGTATGATTGCTACGATTGGAAAAAATGAACGCCCCATGAACCATTAATAGCTTTTCATTTTGTTGGCTAACTACATAAAATGCTCTTTTGTCTGCTGTGCCTTTATTGATTTGTTCCAATTTGTCAAATTGAATTTGCAGGTTTTCGGGATGTTGAATATCCCATTGCGTTAAGTTCAAGCGCATGGCACTGTCTTTAATGTAACTTGGCAAATACCTATAATAATCTGGCCTAGGATCAGCCGATTTAGTCCACTCCAAACTAGACTGAGACTGAAATCCCACTATCAAGGCATTTGAAATGGCAAGTGTCTTGTATTCACTCCATTTCTTTTGATATTGGAAATTTAAAATGGGTGCATTAGTTTGCTTAGTATTTGGATAATAAAGTTGATGATGGTACCAGCCCCAAGTAGGATTATAATTACGATTCTGGCTTAGTAAAAACATTTCATTTACCGAAGAAGCTGATTTTCCTTGATCTGCCCAATTCCAAATGAACGAAAACGAAAGACGCCTATTATTTGTATATTTTTTTTGAATAACAAAAATTGCACCCTCAGCATTATGATAGCCATTGGAAAATAAACCTTCCGGGGATTGCTGAAAAGCAGCGCCAATAGCATATTGCCATTTAGTCTCTTTAAATTCATTATTGTAATGAAGTTGAATTCGATTGGAGAAAATAGCATTAGAAAAACCTGTTCCAAGAGTAAACGACTTTTTATTTTGAAAAATGTCTGTATTTAAAAATTTTGCATCTTCTTTTTCCAAATATCCATTTTCACTAAATGCATTACTCATTATGGATTGGCTTAAATGAATTTCAGTTTGCAATCCACTATATAAATCATATAATCTCCAATTTTTTAAAGGAGACTCCCAGTTAATTCCATCAATAATTGTTGCTGATTCTTTATTTCCTCTCAAATTCCAGCCTATATGCCTTCCATAATATTGAACCATGGTGTGCAATACATTTGATGTTGCATTCAATACAGAAGGAGTCATATCATCCCTGAGCCTCCAATCAATAAGCGGGTGAGCTGCTTGCTCTTCATTAAATTCATCTACTTTGTTTTGCGCACACAGATTATTAGCAAAAAGTCCAATAAATAACAAAAAGAAAGCCTTATTCATCTATATAAATTGAAAGACGAAGATGCTCAATATTTATTGTCCTATTTCTTCGGAAAATACCTGCCACAAATGAATTGAGCAAACTATTATTGAATAAAAAAGATGAAAAATTCAATATTTACAAATGTTGCTTTTTTTCTTGCAGCAATATTTTATGGCAGCAAAGAAATAAACGCACAAAAAATTATTATTTCTTTCTACAACTGTGAAAATTTTTATGATACTATCAATCAAGCAAATGTGATAGACGAAGATTTTTTACCGAATAGTGAAAAAAAGTATACGCAGCATTTGTATGAAGCAAAATCAAAAAATATAGCCACTGTTGTATATAATTTAGGGAAGCTCGAGAACGCCAATGGTATTGCAATAATGGGTTTAGCCGAGATAGAAAACAAATTAGTATTAAACCAATTAATCAACGAGGAAATCATAAAAAAATACCATTATAAATTCATTCACTTTGATTCAAAGGATGCAAGAGGTGTTGATGTAGCGCTCATTTATAATCCTGCCTTTTTTGTACCCTACCAATACAAACCATATAGCCTTACCGATGAAAAACATTTTAATCATGCTGCAACTCGAGATATTTTATTAGTGAAGGGTCAATTAATAAACAAGTGTATTTATATACTTGTTAACCACTGGCCAAGTAGAAGAGGCGTTGGAAATAGTTCAGTCAAAAAAAGAATTTGGGCAAGTACCGTTTGCAAAAAAATAATGGATAGTATTAAACAAAATGACCCTGAAGCACAGATTATGGTAATGGGAGACTTTAATGACAACCCAAATAACCGAAGCATTAAATTACTCAAAATGAGTAACCCATTTATGAAATTGTACAAAATGGGTATGGGTAGTATCGCTTTTAATGACAGCTGGAACCTTTTTGACCAAATTTTACTTAGTCCCAACTGGATGTCAACTACTAAGTTTGAAAACAAAAATTTAGACTTAACTAATTACAAATCAATAGTTTATAAAAACAATACTATGATTGAATGGACTGGAAAGTATCGAGGTTATCCTAAAAGGACCTTCAATGGCATTGAATTTAGAGGTGGATATAGTGATCATTTCCCTGTAGCGCTCATTTTTACTGCAAAATCTGCCCAAAATCCACTTTAATTTCCTACCTTTGCCCTCCCAAATCAGTTTTGGCTGATTCGCTCTGGTAAAGAGTGTCCACTGGGAAAAACCAATTATTTAACCAAAAAATTCAAGTAATGAACAATTACGAATTAATGGTGATTTTCACACCGGTATTATCTGAAGATGATTTTAAATCAGCTCAGAAAAAATACCAAGACTTCATCAAAGAAAATGGTGGAGACACTGTAGCCTCAAATCCTTGGGGTTTAAAATCACTTGCTTATCCAATCGATAAGAAAACTACTGGTATCTACTGGGTACTAGAATTCACTGGACCTGCAGATATCAATGAGAAATTGAAGGTTCAATTTTTACGTGATGAGCAAATTATGCGTCACATGATTACAAGACTTGACAAGTACGCAGTTGAGTATAACCATATTAAGAGAAACGGCGGTTTCCCTGTTCACAAAGCACAAGAGGCTTAATTAAATTTTTACCATCATGGCAAAGAATGAAATAAAATACCTTACAGCGATCAAACAGGAAAAACCAAAGAAGAAATTCTGTCGTTTTAAGAAGTATGGTATCAAGTATGTAGATTACAAAGACATCGATTTTTTAAAGAAGTTTTTAAATGAGCAAGGTAAAATGCTACCTCGTCGTTTAAGCGGAAACTCTTTGAAGTACCAACGTAAAGTAGCTGACGCTATTAAAAAATCTCGTCAGATGGCGTTGTTACCTTATGTAACAGATTTATTGAAATAGAAAATAATTAGTCAACCATCCCTAATCTCGCGGTAATAATTTAAAAATACCAAGGCGAGTGACAGCAGTAAAATGCTGGGCTCTTGGGAACTAAAAAAAATAACAATGCAAGTAATATTAATTAAAGAAGTAGACAACTTAGGAGGTAAAGACGAATTAGTAAACGTTAAAAACGGATACGCTCGTAACTTTTTATTCCCTACTAAGCATGCAGTAGAGGCAAACTCTTCAAATTTGAAACAATTAGAAGAGCGTTTAAAGGCAAAAGCTAAGAAAGAAGCTGCAATGTTAGCTGAAATCACTAGCGTAATTGCAACTTTAACTGCTAGCCCAGTTAAATTGACTGCGAAAGTTGGTGCTAACAACAAAATTTTTGGTTCAATCACATCATTACAAGTTACGAAAGCAATTCGTGAACAAAAAGGATATGAAATTGACAGAAGAAGAATTGTTGTTGCTGATGATATCAAAGAATTAGGCGCTTATAAAGCAACTATCGACTTTGGTAACGGTCAAACAACTGAAATAGATATCGAAATCGGAGCTGAAGCATAGCTTCCGCCAGGATTAACATATTCGATTTAGTTTTCTAAATCAATCTATAAGCCCTTTCTAAACCATTAGAAAGGGCTTTTTGTTAGTTTAAAGACCAATAAATGGTTAAAATTGAAGAATTTTTGGCTGATAATGGGCTTTTGAAAAGAATATTGTTGTTTGTGAACTATTTATACCTATCTTCGGTAACGCTAATGGAAAGCAATGTCGCCTACATTAGTTTTTAGATCACTTAATTTTAAAGAACATGAACATTTATGTTGGAAATCTTAGCTGGAACATGACTAGCGAAGATCTTGAAGCACTTTTTACTCCATTTGGAGCAGTTGCAAGTGCAAAAATTGTAACAGACAAATTTAACAACAACAGAAGCAAGGGTTTCGGTTTTGTTGAAATGGCTAATGATGACGAAGCTAGAGCAGCTATCGCACAATTACACGACACTGAAGTATTAGGTCGTAACATCGTTGTAAACGAATCAACTCCACGTCCAGAAGGTGAAAGAAGTTTCACTAAGAAGCCTTACGGCGCTGGTGGTGGTGGAAATCGTGGCGGTGGTGGTGGATTCAACCGTGGCGGTACTGGCGGTGGATACAACCGTGATCGCGGTGGTAATGGCGGTGGTGAATATAACAGATATTAATCAACCTCGTTGCAATACAAAAGCGCTCTCAATATGAGAGCGCTTTTTTTATGTCTACACTTTTCAATTTAATTAATAAATAATTGTTTAAAAAAAATTTGATAGTTATGGGTTGGTAGAATAATCTAAAATTAGAGTATGCAAATGAAATGAAATTTTGTTCATTTAGCATATGAACTATTAAACTTAGTTGTAAATTGTATTCAAATATATATCAATGGCAAATAAGCTAAAACATAATCCCATAGTGGGTTGTATGCGATGGGGTGTTTGGGGTGAAAACTTCAATACTAAACAATATGAACAAATAATTGATCAATGTTTAAGCATAGGCTTAAATACATTTGATCATGCAGATATTTATGGTCATTATACAACAGAGGCAGATTTTGGTAATGCACTAAAAGGAAACTCAAGTCTTCGTAATAAAATACAAATCATAACCAAGTGTGGTATAAATATGTTAACACCAAATAGGCCACATCATCAAATAAAATCTTATGATACCAGTGCTAGTCATATCGTAAAATCGGTTGAGCAATCATTACAAAATTTTCACACCGACTATATTGATACTTTACTCATTCATAGACCAGACATTTTAATGGATGTAGAAGAAATTGCAAATACAATTACTACACTTAAGCAATCGGGTAAAGTAAAATCATTTGGAGTCTCCAATTTTACAACTGGACAGGTTGATTTATTAAATAAATTTATTAAGATAGAACATCACCAACTTGAAATTTCAGTAACAAATTTAAATTCATTTCAAAATGGAGTCTTGGATCAATGTCAAATAGATAATATTCAAGTGCAATCATGGTCACCAATGGGAAATGGTTTGTTTACAGAACAAAATGAAAAGCATGCCCGAATACTAGCAACAACTAAGGAACTGTCAAATAAATATAAATGTAGTATAAATGAAATGCTATTGGCATTTCTATACACCCATGCTAGTTATATTGTCCCCGTTATTGGAACAACAAAATTCGAAAGAATTATTGAGGCGAAAAAAAGTATGGAAATTGAATTAACTAGAGAGGATTTTTACAAAATATGGTGTGCTTCAACAGGCTTGGAAGTAGCTTAAATTTATTTAAATCGCTAAAATTTAAAATGCCTGGCAATTGCTGGGCATTTTATTTTTAACTGATACTGAATTATGAAATTTTGCAGGGCCAAACAATATTCAAAAAAGTATAGGCAAAAAAAAATCCCCATCAAATAAATGATGAGGATTCTTTAATAAATAAGGCAGCTACCTACTCTCCCAGGAAAACCCAAGTACCATCGGCCATGGGGGACTTAACTTCTCTGTTCGGAATGGGAAGAGGTGAACACCCCCGGCAAAACCACCTTAAGACGGTAATTTTATCGGTGTCTAAAACTAATTAGACGGATAAAACAATAATTTACATATTGGAATTGAAATCAGGAACAGAAAAAAAAATAAAGCTTACGGGCAATTA
>CAIQQR010000112.1 GCA_903874055.1 uncultured Bacteroidota bacterium
CCCTTAGTGGAGCTTACCCAACGATTGCCGACTTCGTTTCACTTCGTCGGCATCCCTTAGTGGAGCTTACTTAAAGATTGCCGACTTCGTTTCACTTCGTCGGCATCCCTTAGTGGAGCTTACCCAAAGCCTTTCAACTAAACGCTTTGCGTTTAGTTGGCTTTTATCATTCTCTTCTGTTTACGAAAGCAAGCTTTCGACACAGCTTCGAACGATAAAAGCCTGTCACTTTCGTGACAGGCTTTGTGATCCGGATTGGATTCGAACCAATGACCCTCATCTTAGAAGGATGACGCTCTATCCAGCTGAGCTACCGAACCAGGAGCTTCCAATTGGAGCTGCAAAATAAGGATAAAATACGCTTAATTCAAAGAAAATTGGGGTATAAATCAATCGATTGTCATTAAATCCCTAATTACCACACTTGCCACCGTACAGCCAAACATGGCTGGCATATAACTTAATGTGCCAATGATTGATTTTTTAGGGAAAGCCTTCTCCGTAACAATGATCTTGTCTTGGTCTGCTTTTTCGGGGCTAAAAACTACTTTGAGCCCTTTTTTAATACCTAAGCTTTGTAATCTTTTTCGGACATAGCGGGCTAAATTACACACATAAGTTTTGGATATATCGGTCACTTTTATTTGAGAGGGGTCTACCTTTCCACCAGCCCCCATGGAGCTGACGATACGCAAATTCATGTCCAAGCATTTCTTAATTAAAAATACTTTACAGGACAAAGTGTCTATACAGTCCACAACATAATCCCAGGGCTCGGATGCTAATAAGTTAGTAGTGATTTCTTCTTTGATATACATTTCATGCACCGTCAAATTTAGGTTGGGATTAATGTCTAATAATCTCGCAGATAATACCTTGGCTTTTGATAAATCTACTGTGGAATGTAGGGCTTGGATTTGTCTATTAATATTACTAGCATCCACTCGGTCATTATCAACAATGGTCATAGTACCAACTCCTGCTCTAACTATCATTTCAGCACAAATGGCGCCCACTCCACCTAATCCAATAATTAGAACCTTCTTGTTCATTAATTGTTCCATGCTTTCATCTCCCAACATTAATTGAGTTCTACTCATCCAATAAGGTATCATATCGTATCTTTAAAAAGTAAAAATGAAACTACTATGCGATTTTTAAAAATAGTCCTTTTAATCTTTATAGCAAATCATTTAATGGCGCAAAATTCCATTAAAATTTTGACAGAAAAAAAAGGAGTTAGTCTCAGAGGTTTATCTGTGCCCAATGCGAATGTAATTTGGGCAAGTGGAAGTAAGGGGAGCGTGGTAAAGTCAATTGATGGTGGAACCAATTTTGAGTGGATGCAAGTAAAAGGGTATGAAACTAGAGATTTTAGATCTATTCATGCCTGGGATGAAAAAGAGGCCGTAATCGTTGCTATTGCTTCGCCTGCAGTAATATTAAAAACTTACGATGGGGGTGTTAATTGGAATTTAATAACAGAAATCTTGGATTCAAATATGTTTTTGGATGCTATACATTTTAAAGATGCTGATAATGGTTGGATTGTAGGTGATCCAATTGACAAAAACATTTTTCTACTACACACAAAAGATAAAGGTAAAACTTGGCAGGAGGTTGGCATTGATTATTTTAAATCGAATGTTAATGAGGGAGAGGCATTTTTTGCTTCTAGCTCTACTAACATGAAACATACAAAAGATGCTTTATTTATGGTGAGTGGTGGAACGTCAAGCAGGTTGTGGATTAATGGATTCCCTACTAATATTCCAATTATTCAAGGTGCAAAATCCACTGGAGCCAATAGTATAGCCATTGCTCCTGATGAAAATAAAATGATTATAGTAGGAGGGGATTTTACAAAAGATACCCTTAAAAAGAATAACTTTTTATGCCTAATTAAAAAATCAAATAAGAATAATCAAACTGAGTGGCAGCTTGCCAATAAATATCAAAATCCAAATGGATATAGATCCTGTGTTGAATTTATAGATAATAATTTGGTAGTTACTTGTGGAACTTCTGGAGTAGATATTTCAAAAAATGGAGGACAAAATTGGAATTTAATTTCGAATAAAAGCTTTCATGTAGTTCAACATCAACCTAATAAGAAAGCAGTATTTTTGGCTGGACCAAGTGGAAGCATCGGATATTTAAGTTTGGATTAAGATTGGCAATTTACTATACCCGAAAATCTTAATTATTTGTTTTTTATATTCTCAAGCTTAGCGTAACTTAGTACAATATGAAAAAGTTTCAGGCAATTATATCTTTTGACATGGATGAGGAGTTTATGACTTTGGTGCCACCGCATCGAACTTATATTAACTTTTTACTTAACAAAGGGACAATTGATAGTTATGCAGTGAGTATGGAAACCCAAAATTCATGGATTACTATTAATGCAAATAGTAAAAAAGAGGTAAAAGACATACTTGAAAAGTCACCTTTAAGCAAATATTGGAGCTTTGAAATAGTGGAATTATTTGTTTATGACAGCCAATCCACTAGGCTTCCAGCAGTTCAATTAAATTAATTCAACTTTTTTTTGGGAGTTTACATTTTACCCCTTATTTTTGCACTCCTCAAAAGGGAAAAAGGGAGCATAGCTCAGTTGGTTCAGAGCATCTCGTTTACACCGAGAGGGTCCGCGGTTCGAGCCCGTGTGCTCCCACACAGTAATCTTAAAATCCTCAACATTTCTTAAAAGAGTGTTGAGGATTTTTGTTTTATCCCCTTTCGTCATTTTTGAACTATTTTTGAAATATGTCAGTATTTACTACTCCCCAAAAAATTATCATTACTTGTAATAAATGGCTAGCACCTGCTTTAAGGGCTGAGGTTATTGGATTGGGTTTTGATGTAGATCGTGTATTTCAAACAGGTGTTGAATTAACGGGTACTGTAAATGATTGTATTCGTTTGAATTTAAATTTAAGATGTGCAAGTCAAGTGATGTATTCATTAAAAACATTCATTTGTAATGATCCCGATGAGTTGTATAAAAATTTAGTGACTATTCATTGGGAAAAAATGATCAAACCAGATGGTTATTTTTCTGTGATTAGTAATGTTTTTAACGATACCATTTCAACTAATTTATTTGCCAATTTGAGAGTAAAAGATGCAATTGTAGATAGAATGCGTGAAGTGTCTGGGAAGCGCCCATCAACTGGATCTGAACTTTCAGGAGCCGTTGTATATTTATTTTGGAAAAATGAAGAAGCAGAAATATTTTTAGATACCTCAGGAGATTCTTTAGCTAGACATGGTTATAGAAAGTTACCAGGTAGAGCGCCAATGTTAGAAGCATTGGCATCGGCAACTATTCTTTCTACTAAATGGAATAGGTTTGGTGCTTTTGTAAATCCAATGTGTGGATCAGGAACTTTAGCCATTGAAGCTGCATTAATTGCAACTAAACGCGCGCCTGGTTTATTAAGAAGTAACTATGCATTTATGCACTTGCTTGGATATGATAAAGCAGTTTATGAAAAAGAAAAAACCATTATTGAAGAGCAAGTAAGACATTTGCCCAACTTAACAATCATTGCTTCCGATATAAGTAGAGACGCTATAAAAATTGCAAAAATCAATGCAGCTGTTGCTGGAGTAGAAGATTTGATTGATTTCCAAGTATGTGATTTTGAAGCTACTGAAATGCCTGAGCCAGAACAGGGTGCAGTTGTTGTAATTAATCCAGAATATGGAGAAAGGTTAGGGGAGGAGCTAGAGTTAGAGGCTACTTATGCGCGCATGGGTGATTATATGAAAAATAAATGCAAGGGTATGACTGGCTATATTTTTACTGGCAATTTAGAGTTGGCTAAAAAAATAAGATTAAAGCCAAGTAGGCGCATAGAATTTTTAAATGCAAAAATAGATTGTAGATTGCTTGAATATGAATTATATGCAGGCACTAAAAGAACAGATAAACCAAAAGATACTTTAGTTGATCCAACAGAAGTAGCTTAATAAATATTGTTCTTTTTGCTTTCGAATATCTCTACTAATTTAGACTATATTTTGTCCACTTTATGCTGACGATTTACAAAAAAATGACTGGAGTAGCTCCATCATTATTTAAAAAAATGAAATATGAGCGAAGTACAAATATTGAAAATATATAATTATTGATATAGTAAATATGGTGCTATTGTTTCTTTCCATTCATTCACTTTTAATAACTTATTTATTTGTTGTAGCCATTGTTGTAATGGCAGTTCAAAAATACTTTCAGCTTCTGGGATCCCTAATAGTAATGATAAATGATTTTCTCCGGAAAGATTTGCATTAGTAGGGTAAGGCATCCATTTGAAATCATTCGGATGAATGTCTTTTATCAATTTTAAAAGTAAAAGTCCATTTAAAACACTATCAAAATGATAGGGGTCTATCACTTTAATTCTTATTCCTTTAAATAATATTTCAATTTTTATATCCTCACTTAAAATATTTTGGCATACCATTTTAATGGCATCAATATTAAACCAATCAGCTCCAATCCATTCAAACGAATAAGGAGTGCCGCGACCTATTGATACATTAGTCGCTTCAAAAAAACATAAACCTGGGTATAAAATATTGGCTTCGATATTTTGTAAAGCAGGGGATGGGTTCGTCCATTTTACATTCCAGTCATAAAATAATTTAGCTCTATCCCAATGAGTAGCATTATTATTTACGCATTTTATAATTTCCAAATCTGCATTCCAACTTTGTGTTTTATTAAAATAGTTGGCTAATTCACCTAAAGTACATTGATGTTTAATGGGGATATTAAAACGTCCTATGAAACTTGTCACATTTTCATGGAGCATGGGGCCTTCACAATTGAATAAGTTGCCTCCAAGTGGATTAGGTCGATCAAGTATGATTACTTTTTTATTGAATTTTGCAGCAGCTTCTATCCAATAGGTCATAGACCATAAATAGGTGTAAAATCGAGTACCCGCATCAGGAATATCAAATAACATGATATCAATATCTTTTAAATCAATTTCAGTTGGTATCAATTTTTCACCATACAAACTTGTAATGGAAAGACCTGTAGTATCATCAAAACCATCATTAATATATGCGCCATCTGCAGCTGTTGCATTAATGCCATGTTCTGGTGAAAAAAGTTTGATAATATTAAAACCAGCCTCCTTTAATGCTTGTCTGCTTAAAATGCCTTTATTTGTTTTTGCTGCATCATTGGTGAGTAAACCAATGGGCCTATTTTTCCAATCCGGATTTTGTTTTAATAAAATATCTATACCAAATTGTAAAGGCATATTCCTTGTTTATGAGTATTGCTATAAATTTATAATTCGGCTTTAAATCCAGATTCAATTTTTAAAGTCTCCATTACATTAAAAATAATGGGACATCTATCATAGTGCATGTAAGTTGTAAATAACCTTTTATTAAAATCGGGCACATGAAATGCGGGAAATTCCTTGCATCCAGCAAACCTATGTTCATATACACTACAACTATTGCCAATTAGAAAATGGCAGGGAATCGCATTTACTACCATACGACCTGATTCTCCTTTATCTAGGTATTTTTCGTCAAATTCAGCCCTGGTCTGTCCTAAATGTGAAGATAAGTTATTGGCTTCTTCCTCGTTAATATTTACCATTAAGCTCTTGCAGCAATTGCCGCAGTCAGTACATTCTATTTTCGGAGAAATGGCCTCAGAAAGGTCAAAAACGGCTTTATCTAAGCTTAAACTGTCCAAATTCCTTAAAAAATCTTGAAATTGGTGGTTTTCTGCTTCTAATTCAATTGACTTGTTTTTGATAAATTCAAGGTCAACGATGGGATATGTTTGATTGTTTTCGATGGTATAAAGATAATATATAAATCCTTTTATCCACATTTGCTCTTTTTTGTACCAATTTAGATTGTAAAAGAGGCTATGCGCATTAGATTTGCAGCTAGACCAGGGCATTTTATGCCCATAAAGTATTGATAATTATGGCAGATGTAAAGAACGGGGCAGAATATAATGAAGACTCCATTAGGTCGCTTGATTGGAAAGAGCATATAAGGCTTAGACCAGGTATGTATATTGGTAAATTAGGGGATGGTACTGCACCTGATGATGGTATCTATGTTTTAATAAAAGAGGTTATAGATAACTGTATTGATGAACATACCATGGGATATGGTAAGCAGGTTGAAATTTCAATTCAAGATAAAACAGTAACCATTCGTGACTATGGTCGTGGAATTCCATTGGGTAAAATTGTAGACGTAGTTAGTAAAATAAATACGGGTGCTAAATACGATAGTAAAGCCTTTCAAAAATCGGTGGGGTTGAATGGTGTGGGTACAAAAGCAGTGAATGCTTTAAGTGAGGATTTTACTGTTACTGCATTTAGAGAGGGGAAATCTCGCGCTGCTAGTTTTCAAAAAGGACAATTAATAAACGAGACAAAGGAAATAAAAACTACCGAAGCAAATGGTACATTAGTTGTTTTTACGCCTGATGCTACCGTATTTAAAAACTACCATTTCATTTACGAATATATAGAGAGCCAACTTTGGAATTATTGTTATTTGAATGCGGGTTTGGTAATTCATTTTAACGATAAAAAGTTTGTAAGTAAAAATGGCTTATTGGATTTATTGGAGCGTAAAACGAATCCTGATGAATTAAGATATCCAATCATGCATTTAAAAGGAGAGGATATCGAAGTGGCTGTTTCACATAATAACGATTACGGCGAGGATATTTTTTCTTTTGTAAATGGTCAGTACACAACACAAGGAGGTACCCACCAACAAGCATTTAGAGAAGCCTATGTAAAAGTGATTCGTGATTTTTATAAAAAAGATTATGAGGCTTCGGATATCAGAACCAGTATAGTTGCTGCAGTTTCGGTACGTGTACAAGAACCTGTATTTGAAAGTCAGACCAAAACTAAGTTAGGTTCTCAAAATGTAGCGGATGGTGGCCCAAGCATGAAAAACTTTGTTACTGAGTTTTTAGCTAAGGAGCTGGATAACTTCCTGCATCGTAATGCAGGCGTTGCGGATGCATTAAAAAAACGCATTGAGCAAAATGAGCGTGAACGAAAAGAATTAGCAGGTATCAAAAAATTAGCCAATGAGCGCGCTAAGAAAGCCAATTTGCACAATAAAAAATTAAGAGATTGCCGTGTACACTTAAATGACGATTTGCCTTCCAAGAATAAGGAAATGTTTATTGCTACGCAACAGGCAAGTACATTATTTATTACCGAGGGCGACTCTGCAAGTGGAAGTATCACTAAGTCACGCAATGTAGATACGCAAGCGGTATTTAGTTTAAGAGGTAAACCATTGAACGCTTTTGGTTTAACAAAAAAAGTGGTTTACGAAAATGAAGAGTTTAACTTATTGCAACATGCTTTAAATATTGAAGACGGATTGGAAGGATTGCGTTATAACAATATTGTTATTGCTACCGATGCCGACGTGGACGGTATGCACATTCGTTTATTAATGCTTACTTTCTTTTTACAATTTTTCCCTGACTTAGTAAAACGTGGTCATGTATTTGTTTTGGAAACACCATTGTTCCGTGTGCGTAACAAACAAAAAACTATTTATTGTTACGATGAAAATGAAAAGCAAAAAGCAATTAGTGAATTAGGAAGCAAACCAGAGATTACTCGATTTAAGGGTTTGGGTGAGATAAGTCCCGAAGAGTTTGGAAAGTTTATTAATACGGATATTAAATTAGCACCAGTTATTTTAGAACAAGGGGATCATATTCAACATTTGTTGGAATATTATATGGGTAAAAATTCACAAGAAAGACAAGATTTTATTATCAATAATTTAAAAGTAGAACTAGATAAAGCGCATGATACACTTAGTGTTTAACACAGCAGATATTGCTGCATTAGAGGCTGCCATAGAGCTAGACGAGAACCTAGCTGGCAAAGTAATTGAAATTAAGGACGACTACGCTGTTGGGCCATTACTAGATATATATGAAACCGAAGGCTATCAAGTGCGTCGTGATTGGTGGAAAAATGTATTGGAATTTTCTCCTTATGCAGAGCAGTTGGATATTGTGGATGATAAATTAACGGTACATCAATTAATCAATGCATTGAATCATGATGAAAATGAAGTGATATGGATTTGGATGGGACAAAATGCACATGATGTATCGGGATATTATTGGTTTATGAGTCAGGTTAAAGACTACCAAGGTCGTATTCAGGTTTTGTATTTAAACAATTTGCCATTCTTAAATGAAAAGGGACAATTGTTTTACCCAACCTATTTAAGTCAAATTCAACCTAAGGAATTTTTGAAGGCAAAGAAATTAGCTAGACCTATTACTTTAAGTGAGTTTGAATTAGATCCAGATGAGTGGAAGAAACTGTGCATGGAAAATGAAGGAGTACGTTTCTTAGAAGGTGGCAAAAAGTTAGTAAGCATGAACATAGGTTGCTATGATAAAGAAATATTGTCCTTACTTACTAAAAATGCGCAAAAACTTCCAAGCGCATTAAGCAATATTATGGCCAAATTAAAAGTTAAATTAGGCGATGCATTTATTGTTTACCGTTTAAAAGAAATGGAACAAGCAGGTAAAATTGTTTTTGTGGGTGATTGGGCTAAGGGATGGAAGGATATAGTGGTACAAATGCCAGGTGGTGTTGGAGTAGTTGTTGAAACTGAAGTGGAATAATTTATAAATAAAAGAGATACTAACACTTTAATAATGCGTATAACAATTAGCCCTATCAATTTAAAAGCAGCTGATGAACGAGGGGCTTTGCATTATTTTAGTACGGATAGAACTGGCGAATTTTTATTAGTGTATCGAAATGCGGGAAGCATAAGCGGACAGCATTATCACAAAGGAAATTCTGCTGATAAAAATCCAGAAGATATGTTATTGGTACAAGGAACTGCAAGCTTACACTGCAGGGATTTGAATACCAATGAAGAAAAAACTTTCGAATTGGTTGCACCTACTAGGGTTTTAATTCAGGCTAATGTTTGGCATGAATTAACAGCAATCACAGATATTGTTTTTGTAGAATTAAATAGTTTAGTAGAAGGTAGTGAAGACACTTACCGACTTTAATGAACTTGAATAAAGTTCGAATTAAGAATAGTTATGGCAAAAGAGAAAAATTTAGGAAGAGTAACGGAGAATGAATCAGGTGTTCAAGGCCAGTATAAAAACTGGTTTTTAGACTATGCTTCTTATGTAATATTAGAAAGAGCGGTTCCTGCAATTGAAGATGGTTTAAAACCTGTACAAAGAAGAATCTTACATGCCATGAAGGAAATGGATGATGGAAGATTCAATAAGGTTGCAAATATCATTGGTCAAAGTATGCAGTATCACCCGCATGGTGATGCGAGTATTGGAGACGCATTGGTAAATATTGGACAAAAGAATTTATTAGTGGAAACACAGGGTAACTGGGGTGATGTGCGTACCGGTGATTCTGCTGCTGCTTCAAGATACATCGAAGCGCGTTTAAGTAAATTCGCTTTAGAAGTAGCTTTTAATGCAAAGACTACCGAATGGGCTTTAAGTTATGATGGTCGAAAAAACGAACCTGTGACATTGCCAATGAAGTTCCCTTTATTATTAGCACAAGGTGCGGATGGAATTGCAGTGGGTCTTTCTACTAAAATATTGCCACATAATTTTAATGAATTATTGGAGGCTAGTATTAAACATTTAAGAGGGCGTAAATTTGAATTATTACCTGATTTTCAAACAGGTGGTATGATTGACGCTTCTAATTATAATGATGGTAAAAGAGGGGGCAAAGTAAGGGTGCGTGCTCATATTGAAGAGCTTGATAAAAAAACATTATTAATTAAGGACGTTCCGTATAGTGTGACTACTACTCAATTAATGGAGAGTATTACCAAGGCAAACGATCAAGGTAAGATAAAAATTAAAAAAGTAACCGACGTTACAGCGGCCGAAGTGGAAATACAAATTGATTTGGCTACGGGTATTTCTCCAGACATCACAATAGATGCTTTATATGCATTCACGGATTGTGAAATTAGTTTATCGCCCAATGCTTGTGTGATTGTAAACAATCGCCCTCAGTTTTTAGGGGCAAGTGATTTATTGAAATATTCAGTAGAACATACCAAAGGTTTGTTAAAAGCTGAACTTGAAATTCAATTAAAAGAATTAGAAAGCAAATGGCATTTTACTAGCTTGGAAAAAATATTTTTTGAAGAAAAAATTTACCAAGAGTTAGAGAAAAAACATTTGAATTGGGATAAAGTAATGGATGCCATTGATAAAGCTTTTGAACCATTTAAAAAGAAATTCAAAAAGCCAATTGAGCGGGAAGATTTATTAAAATTAACAGATAAACCTGTTCGCAGAATCTATAAATTAGATATAGAGGATTTAATCCAGCAAATCAAAAATATCGAAGCTGAAATTAAAGAAACCAAAAATCATTTAGATAATTTAGTGGATTATGCTGTTGCTTATTACGAAGGATTGCAAAAAAAATATGGTAAAGGAAAAGAGCGTAAAACGGAGATTAAAGAATTTGATACCATACAGGTTAAACAAGTTGCCATCGCAAACACGAAATTGTATATTAATAAAGCGGAAGGATTTATAGGAACGAGTTTAAAGAAAGATGAATTCTTATGCGATTGTACCGACTATGATGATATCATTGCGTTTACCAAATCGGGTATTATGAAAGTGGTAAAAGTATCTGACAAAGTTTTTATTGGCAAGGACATAATTCATGCAGCAGTATTCCAAAAGAATGATGAACGTACTACCTACAATATGGTATATGTTGATGGTGCAAGTGGCATTAGTTATGCAAAACGTTTTAATGTAACAGGGGTAACTCGTGATAAGGAATATCCATTGGCAAAGAGTGTAGAGAAATCTAAAGTGCATTATATGTCTGTGAATGCAAATGGGGAAGCAGAGTCTGTGAAAATTATTTTAAGTCCAAATTGTACGGCAAGAATAAAAGAGTTTGATTTTTATTTTGAAACCTTGGAAGTGAAAGGAAGAAGCAGTGTAGGAAATCAAGTAACAAAATATCCAATAAAAACGGTTCGCTTAAAAGAAGCAGGAAAGAGCACCTTGGTTGGTCGCAAACTTTGGTTTGACGATAAGTTTGGTCGTTTAAACAATGAGGAAAAAGGAATTTATTTAGGCACATTTGAGGATGAAAAATTATTGGTATTTACTAAAGATGGGTACTATGAAGTAACAGATACAGAAACATCTCAAAGATTTGATCCTGAAAAAGTGTTGAGCATTGAAAAGTTTAATCCTGAAAAAGTAGTTACTGCTGTTTATTTAGATAAAGACAAATTACAGTTTAATATTAAACGCTTTAAGATTGAAACCACTACTTTAAGATCGCCATTTTCTTGTATTAAGGAAGGAGAAGGTAATTATTTGGCGGCAGTTTCCACTTCGATTGAGCCTATTTTAGTAATAAATACTGGAAAAGGTACTCAAATAAGAAAAGCCAAATTTAAAGTAAGCAAAATAGTAGATATTATGGGTTGGAAAGCTGTGGGTACCAAACTAACTGACTATAATAAAACCATCGAAATGGAATGGGAAACTAAAGTAGTTATTAAAGATCCTAACGACGAACAACCAGAATTGTTCTAAATTTATATAAAGGTTTCAAAACCAAAATAAAAAGCCATGTCAACTGTTAATGTAGGTCAATTTAATTTATTACGTGTAGATCGTAAGGTAGACTTTGGTTTTTATATGGACGATGGTGGCGAAGGTATTTTGTTGCCTAAACGATTTGTACCCTCAGGTTTACAAGTAGGGGATACTATTAGTGTATTTGTTTATCACGATTCTGATAATCGTTTAATTGCGACTACTCAAGAGCCTTATGCAGTAGTAGGAGATATTGCTGCTTTAAAAGTGGTTGAAGTAACACGACAAGGTGCTTTTATGGACTGGGGTTTAATGAAGGATGTATTTGTACCTGCCTCCCAACAATTATCTACCATGCGATTGGGGGGTAAATATTTAGTGAAATTATATATTGACAAACAAACTGGAAGAGTAGCTGCGACTGAAAAAATTGACAATCAAATTAGCAATGATTTTTTGACTGTTAAAGAGGATGAGAAAGTTAAAGTACAGGTGTATCGAGAGTCTGAAATTGGATATGTGGTAATTGTAAATCAAGTACATCAAGGATTAGTTTATAAGAACGAAGTTTTTACTCATTTGCATATTGGTCAATTTATTGATGAAGCGTATGTAAAAAAAATTAGAGAAGATAATAAATTAGATATTGGTATTGGCAAGCAAGGAGTTGAGAAATTAGATGGTGATCAACAAACCATTGTTAAATTATTAAAATTGCACAAAGGATTTTTACCCTATCACGATAAGTCGACTCCTGAAGATATTTATGCATTTTTTGCGATGAGTAAAAAAGCATTTAAAATGAATGTTGGTATTTTGTATAAGTCCAAATTAATTACTATTGAGGATAATGGAATTCGTTTGGTTGATGCGCCTACAACACCTGCACCTGATGCATAAAAATTAAAATTACGATTATGTCTAAGGAAGTATATATAGTTGCAGCAGTAAGAACACCTATTGGTTCATTTGGAGGTGTTCTAAGTAGTTTGTCTTCCACACAATTAGGAGCTATAGCCATAAAGGGTGCCATAGATAAAATAAATTTAAACCCTGAGCTGGTAGATGAAGTAATTATGGGTTCCGTCATTCAAGCTGGTCTTGGTCAAGCCCCTGCAAGACAGGCTAGCAAAGGAGCTGGTTTGCCTGATAAAGTGATTGCAACTACAGTAAATAAAGTTTGTGCAAGTGGAATGAAAGCCATTGCTTTGGCGACTCAATCTATTTTATTAGGAGATGCAGCTATTGTAATTGCTGGTGGCATGGAAAGTATGAGTAATGTTCCATTTTATAATACTTCACAAAGATGGGGTAATAAATATGGGGACATCACCATGCATGATGGTTTGGCTAAAGATGGTTTAGTGGATGTATATGATAAAGTAGCGATGGGAAACTTTGCTGATTTATGTGCAAAAGAAAATAATATTTCAAGAACACAACAAGATGGATTTGCTATTGCTAGTTATCAAAAATCACAAGCAGCAACCGAAAAAGGTTTATTTAGTGCTGAAATGATTCCTGTAAGTATTCCTCAAAAGAAAGGGGATCCTATTGTAATTTCAAATGATGAGGAACCATTTAATGTTAAATTTGATAAAATTGCACAATTAAATCCTGCATTCAATAAAGAGGGGACTGTAACTGCAGCAAATGCAAGTACCATGAATGATGGAGCTGCTGCATTAATTTTAATGAGTGGAGAGAAGTTAAAGGAACTTGGAATTAAACCACTTGCAAAGGTCATTAGTTATGCGGATGCAGAACAGGATCCGAAATGGTTTACTACATCACCCGCTCTAGCTATTCCCAAAGCATTAGCAAAAGCAAATTTAACTAAAGATCAAATTGATTTTTTTGAATTCAATGAAGCTTTCTCTGTTGTGGGAATAGTGAATACACAGTTATTAAAATTAGATGCAAGTAAAGTAAATGTGAATGGAGGTGCAGTTTCATTAGGTCATCCCTTAGGTTGTAGTGGAGCCAGAATTGTAGTTACACTCATAAATGTATTAGATCAAAATAAAGGTATATTTGGTGCTGCCTCTATTTGTAATGGAGGTGGAGGAGCAAGTGCTTTGATTATTGAAAAATGCTAATTTTTAACTAACAGTCATTCATATTTTTATATACCAGCCTGTTCAATTACTTCGTCCATCATAATTCCGTAATGACTTTCATCGTAAACACATTCACCATTTTTAATTAATAGTACCTGTGGTGATTCATGATGCACTTGAAATTTTTCCCCAACTGCAGTAGAAATTTGCCTATAATTTAATAAATCTAAGTAATAATAATCTATTGTATCAGGTGCTTCAGCACGTTCAAATCTCGAAAAAGCCATTTTAGAAATACTGCAAGTAGTACTATGTTTAAATATTAATTGAGGCTTATTAAAAGAGGCTTCTCGTATTAATTCTATTTGATTATCAGCATTTAAGGGTATCCAGTTCATAATTTCAATTATGTTACAAAATTAAGAAAAAAGGAGTGTTGTTGAGTTTAAAATTGACCCAAATAAGTTGATAAATAATGATTAACTTCGGAAATAATTTTTTTTATGCCTTTAAGCCTAAGCCGTCCTATTTGTTTTATTGATTTAGAAACCACAGGGATCAATGTGAGTACTGATAGAATTGTTGAAATTGCTATCGTTAAAATTGGGGTAGACGGAAGTAAGCAAGTAAAAAGAAGATTAGTGAATCCTGAAATGCCCATTCCAAAAGACAGTTCAGATGTACATGGCATTACTGATGATATGGTAAAAGATGCCCCAAGTTTTAAGGCAATGGCCAATGAAATAAAACAGTTTATGGAAGGTTCCGATTTAGGTGGCTATAATAGCAATCGTTTTGATGTGCCTATGTTAAATGAAGAATTTTTAAGAGCAGGCATAAGTGTTGATATTGAAAGTCGTAAATTATTAGATGTTCAAAAAGTGTTTCATAAAATGGAACAAAGAACTTTGTCAGCAGCGTATCAGTTTTATTGCCATAAAACTTTAGAGGATGCCCATACTGCCGAGGCAGATGCGACTGCAACATGGGAGGTTTTAGAAGCACAAATTGAAAGGTATCCTCAAATAGGAAACACCGTTGAATCCATTGTTAAATTTACGGGCGATGAAGAAATTGTAGATTTTGCACGACGACTTGTATTTGAAAATGGGGTTATTGTATTTAATTTTGGTAAACACAAGGGAAAGTCAGTAGTTCAGGTTTTAAAAGACGAGCCACAGTATTATGATTGGATGATGAAGGGCGATTTTGCCTTACATACAAAACAAAAACTTACTGAAATTTTAAATAAATCTATATTAAATAAGTAATTAAATATATCCCCCAATATACTCAAGTGAAAAAAATTGTTTTAATACCAACGTATAATGAGAAAGAAAATATCTCAGCAATCATTAATGCTGTATTAGCGTTTGAGTCTAATTATCATATTTTAGTTATTGATGATGGTTCACCAGATGGAACAGCAGATATTGTAAGATCCATTATTGCTGAAAATGAAGGTCGTGTATTTATTGAATGTAGAGCAGGTAAACTTGGATTGGGTACTGCTTACATTCATGGATTTAAATGGGCATTGAAAAATAATTACGATTATATTATTGAAATGGATGCCGATTTTTCTCATGATCCAAAAGATTTAGATAGGTTATGTGCAGCAATTGATGCAGGTGCAGATGTAGCCGTGGGTAGTAGATACGTAAAAGGAGGTAGTACCGAAAACTGGCCTTTGGATAGAAAAATATATTCACAAGGAGGATCCGCATATACAAGAATAATTACTGGAATGCCTGTAAAAGATCCAACTGCAGGTTTTGTATGTTATAGAAATATTGTTTTGTCTTCAATGAACCTAGAAAATATTAAATTTATTGGTTACGCATTTCAAATTGAAATGAAATTTGCATCATGGAGATTAGGTTTTAAAATAAAAGAAGTGCCCATTAAATTTATTGATCGTAAAATTGGAGTAAGCAAAATGAGCAAAGGAATTATTAAAGAAGCCGTATTAGGTGTTTTCAATATGCAATGGCAATATATTACTGGCAAATTTTTAAAGCAAATAAAGAAAAACTAGTTTTCATTTTTTTTCCTTATTAATGCTGTTTAAAATTCCCAAATAAATCCAAAAGTGGGTGTTACAAATACTTGGTTATTATCAAATAGCTTAGGTATAGCATTGGACCCATCTTTCTTTAATGGTGCTCCATCGGTAGTTTTAAATGTGCCATCCGGATTTGCAGAAAATACATAGAATGGAGGTGCTACAGACTTAGCACCATACCAGTTGGTAATGTCTATGAAAAAATCAAAAGTAGTTTTTTTATAATTATATTTTTTATCAACTCTTAGATCACTTGAGTGGAATGGTTTATTGGTTAAGCTATTTATTTTTGAATAATCAAAAACGCCTAATCCTAAAGTTGCAAAGTTTATTTTACTAAGGTTCATATCATATGGAGTATAGGGTGTTCCACCTTGGTATCTAAATTTAATTCCTAACTCCCAGTTATTTTTAAATTTATATCCACCTGTGATTGATATTAAATGTGTATTTTGCCAAGCACTAGGAATAAAAGCATTGTTGACATTTGTATATTCACTTTTGAAAAAACTATAGGAAAGAATTCCAGAGAATTTATCAGTTAATTTTTTTTGTGCAAATAGTTCAAATCCATAGCTTCTTCCTAAACCATCACTTATTACTGGTTCGTTACCAAGTATATTAAAGTCAGCGCCTAAATTACTTAAGCTAATTCCTTTGTTTACACTAATGGCAACATTATTGTATCTTTTATAAAAAATTTCACCAGTAAATCTAGTTGATTCTGAAGGAATGTATTCAATGCCTGTAACATAATGCGTGCTCGAAATATAAGCTGTAGATCTATTTGTATAATTGTTATTAGCATCTCTAAAACCTAAAACTGTATTTGGTTCAATTTTATAATATTTACCCACAGATGCGTTTAAATTAATCTTATCAGTTAATACATAACTTATACTAAATCTTGGTGATATTCTTTTGGTAATTTGATTTCCATCTGTAGTAAAATTATTGCCATCATTTCTAATACCTGCACTAATACCTAATCTATTATTAAATGCTCTTTTTCCCATTTGAAAAAATGCACCATACTTTTGATATTGTAAACTGGTAGCATATTTTAAGACAACAGGAGCGCCTATTTGTATATTATTTCCAATTGTACTTAATGAATTGTATCGTAATAATTGGTTAGTGGAATTGTCATAGTTAACATTTTGAAAGTTTACTCCAGTAGTCCATTTAATGCCAATAAAGTTTTTTGTGATATCCCATCTTATATTTTCTCCAGACTCATTGGATACATAGTCTAATGTTTTTTCTCCTTTATCAGGACCTAGATTATTTTGGTATTTTTCATTAACATTATTTAAATGATTTTCACTAACACTTAAATTCCAATAACCTTTATTTATTAATTTTTTTAAGGAAGCGCCTACTGTAAAACTCCATTGGTTAATAGAAGGTCCCGCATTTAATGCAAATATTTTTTCAGGAGTTGCATTTTTTGGTGCAGCAAAAGCAAAATCATCTATCGCGCCAACACCTAATAATGTCAATGTTGTTTTAGGATCAATGGAATGGGTTACTTTAAATTGAAAATCCCAAAAATTTGGTCTAATGGGTAAATCTAATACTTTAAATAGGAATTGTAAATAGCTTCTTCGAGCAGAAAGTAAGTAAGTAGTTTTGCCATCTTTTGATAACGGGCCATCAAGGGTAGAAGCTATTTCGGTAGCCCCTAATCTTACATTCCCTTGTGTTTTTTCTGAATTGCCTCTTTTTTGTTTAAATTCAAATACAGAAGACAATGCGTTGTCATATTTAGCATCAAAAGCCGAAGTAGAAAGTTTTACCTCGTCAATAAAAGATACGTTTAAAATGCCTTGTGGTCCTCCAGCACTTCCTTGGGTAGTAAAGTGGTTGATTACAGGAATTTCAATTCCATCTAAATAAAAAACATTTTCATTGGGTGCGCCACCTCTTACTATGATATCATTTCTAAAACCAAGTCCTGTACTAGCTGATCCTGTAACGCCAGGCAAGGATTGAACTACTTTAGAAATATCAAAGTTACTACCTGGACTTGATTTAATTTCTTCGGCTGTTAATTTTTGGATACTTAATGGGGTTTCTAAAGTAGCTGCCCTAACCGTTTTTTTAATATTCCCAACCGTTACCTCTTTTAAAGTAACCGCCTCTGGTTCTAATTCTGAAGTAGAATAGCTCAAATTTCCCGATGTAACAATTACATTGTACAAATTAATGGGAATAGTACCTAGCGATGTTATTAATATATGGTATTGTCCAGTTGGAATTCTTTTAAAATAATATTTGCCTGAAGTGTCCGATGTGGTTACATATTTGGTATTTACCAATTGAATTTTTGCACCCGCAATTGGTTTTTGAGTTCCCTTGTCTATCACTTCTCCAGCTAAATTTCCGAGGCTTTGCGCATGAACAAATAAGGGAAATAATAATAGTAAACCGATTGTAAAAATAATTCTCATAAAAACAAACTATTTTATATATTCATAACAAATATTACAATAAAAGGTTGCAATATTATTAAATTTAATTATAATATGAAGAAATTATTTTCCATGCTTGGTTTAATCCTTGCGTTTACAAGCTTTGGTCAAAAAAAGGTGCTTGACCACACTGTATATGATAGTTGGCAAAGTATTAGGGAGGTTGTATATCAACCACAAGGTAAATATATTAGTTATGTGATTGCACCTCAGGAAGGGGATGCTGTTTTAGTTATAAATAATCGTACTATTAATACTGATATAAAAATTCAGAGAGGAACCCAAGCTGTTTTTAGTGAGAATGGTATGTTTTTGGTAGCAAAAATTAAACCATTATTCGCTGATACAAGAAAGGCTAAAATAGACAAGAAAAAGGCGGACGATATGCCAAAAGATAGTTTGGTGATTGTGAACCTTGCAAATGGTAACATGGAACGCATTGCTTCGGTTAAATCTTTTCAATTACCTGAACATGGGAATAACCAGTTGGTATATTTAATAGATAAAAAAGGAGATATTAATAAAGAAGGATCCGAACTAGTTTGGAAGGATTTATCAACAAATGCAACAAGGTCTTTTTCAAATATTGCTCAATATCAGATTCAACCACAAGGATTATCACTTGCAATGTATCAAGTGAAATTTAAAAACAATCCTGGTAAAATATTATTGGCAAATAGCGCCGATACCATTGTTAAATCAATTAGCAATAATTTTTATACCGCAACTGGATTAAATTGGAATGAACAAGGAAGTATTTTGGCATATTTGGTAGAGCCAGATAGTACTGATAAAGCTTTACAAAAAAATTATGAATTAACTGTATACAAAGGCAAAGATGATTCAGCAAGTAGAGTTGTGAGCAGAACACACAAATCAATGCCTAATAATTATACAATTGGAGGTGATAAAAAAATTAAATTTAGTAAATCAGGTACTAAAATTGAATTTGGCGTTCAACCTTTATTGCCTGCAAAGGATACCAGTGCACCTGAATTTGAAAGAGCTGGATTAGATATATGGAATTATAAAGATCCTGCATTAATGTCCGTTCAGTTGAAAAATTTAGACAATGATTTAAAAGCAACTGATCCAATTGTTTACAATACTACTAATGGATCTGTGGTTTATTTTGGTAAAATTAAAGAAAGAAGTATCCTAAACACTTTAGAAGGTGATGGGGAAATAAGTTTTTCCGTTCAGGATTCTAGCTATGAGATTCCTTCGCAATGGCAGGGTTATAGTTTGAAAGATATTTATCAAATTAACACAACAACTGGTGCAAGATTATTAATTCAAAAAGCTTGGAAAGGTAGACTCATTTCAAGTGCATACGATGGTAGTAGATTATTGTATTATGATGAGGCTTTGAAAAAGTATTTTGTTTACAATACAAAAACTAAGAAAACAACTCCAATTGCAAAAGATATCAAGTATAGTTTGTTTGATGAAGAAAATGATGTTCCAGATGATCCTAGCGCTTATGGTATTGCAAAATGGATGAATGACAATGAAACAGTTATTATCTATGATCGTTATGATTTATGGAAAGTAGACGCCAACGGTGTTAAGCCATCTTTGGCTTTAACAAGTGGTAGAAAGGATAAAATAACTTATCGTTTTGTGGAAACGGATGAGGATCGTAAAACCTTTACTAACAATGATACTTTATTGTTAAAAGGATTTGATGATAAGGATAAATCTGAATCTATTGCTATGCTATTATTAGGTAGTAATACTTTATCGGTTATTAATAAATTACCCATGCATTTCACTTCTGTTGAAAAAGCAAAAAACTCAAACAATTTTGTTGTAATGCAGGAAGATGAGAAAAATGCACCAGCTTTATATAGTTATCAATTGGTTAATGTTAAGCAAACGCCAAAACCATTTACTGTAATCAATGAGCAACAAAAAGAATACAATTGGTTAAAAACAGAATTGGTTACATGGAAAGCGTATACTGGAAAAACTGCCGAAGGTGTGTTGTATTATCCAGAGGATTTTGATCCTAAAAAGAAATACCCAATGATTGTATATTTCTATGAAAGGAATAACCAAACTTTGCATAATTATTTAGCACCTGCTCCAACGCCTTCAAGATTAAATATTCCATTTTTTGCGAGTCGTGGGTATATTGTTTTTGTTCCAGATATTTGGTACCAAAAAGGATATCCTGGTCAAGGCGCTTATGATTATATTTTAAGTGGTACAAGAGCCATGATTCAAAAAGGATTTATTGATAGTACAAAAGTGGGATTACAAGGGCAAAGCTGGGGTGGGTATCAAATTGCTTATTTAATTACAAAAACAAATTTATATGCAGCTGCTTGGGCGGGAGCGCCTGTAGTAAATATGACAAGTGCGTATGGTGGCATTAGATGGGGACCAGGTGTAGTAAGGCAGTTCCAATATGAAAAACAACAAAGCCGTATTGGAGCTAGCTTGTGGGAGCGTCCAGATTTGTATATAAAAAACTCTCCATTATTTTCATTGCCAAAAGTTACCACTCCATTGGTTATTATGAATAATGATGCAGATGATGCTGTGCCATGGTATCAAGGAATTGAATACTTTACAGCAATGCGTAGATTGAATAAAAAGATATGGCTATTAGTATATAATAATGAAGCCCATAATTTAGTGGAGCGAAAAAACAGAAAAGATATTCAAATAAGAGAGCAACAGTTTTTTGATCATTATTTAAAAGGAGCAGCTATGCCTACATGGATGAGTGAAGGAGTGCCTGCTATCATGAAAGGTCGTGATTGGGGATTGAAAGTTGACTAGCTTGAAATTAAACGTATTGAAACCACTGTCTGTTTGGATCCCATGCTTCAAATGCTTTTACAACCGCTGCTAAAAATTGTGTTCCAATGGCACCATCTACAATTCTATGATCATAGCTCATAGATAAGTACATCATGTGTCTGACTGTAATTGCGTCCCCTTGAGGTGTTTCAACCACTACGGCACGTTTTTTAATAGCGCCTAATGCTAGTATGGCAACTTGTGGTTGATTAATAATTGGGGTACCCATTAAACTACCAAAGGTTCCCACATTGGTAACAGTGAAAGTGCCCCCTTGTGTATCAATAGGCTTTAATTGATTATTTCTTGCTGCATTTGCAAGATCATTAACTGCTTTACTTAAACCAACAATACTTAATTGATTCGCACCTTTTATAACAGGTACTATTAAATTACCAGTTGGTAGGGCAGTAGCCATTCCAATATTAATATCTTTCTTATAAACTATTTGATCGTTTTGTAAGCTACTATTTACTAATGGAAATTGTTCTAATGCTGTAGCAATACATTCTAAAAACATAGGAGTGTAGGTAAGCTTGGTGCCTTCTCTTTTTTCAAATAATTGCTTAACCTTATCTCTCCAAATTACCATATTGGTAACATCTGCTTCCACAAAGGAAGTAACATGCGGACTTGTTTGAACACTATCCACCATATGCTTTGCAATCAACTTGCGCATTCTGTCCATCTCTACAATTTCTGTATTTCCAGACAGTATCACATCAGCTGGATTAGCAATTTTCGATGAATTGTTTTGTGCCATAAAATGGGTATGGTCACTTAACAATTCGGCTAAAGCTTTGCTCGGTGTAGATTTTTGTGTTGGAACAACAGGGATGTTTTGAGCAGTGGTAATATTAGTAGTAGCTAAATTATTAGGATTGACAACTGGATTTAGCGTACCTGCTTTTTTAGCAGCGATATAATTTAAAATATCTTTTTTGGAAACCCTCCCTTGACCACCGGTTCCATTAATAAATTGTAACTCATGTAAACTTACCCCTTCACTTTGTGCAATATTCAATACCAATGGAGAGTAGAATTTTACATCTTCCGAAGCTGCATTATTACTTGCTATATTTTCTTGCATCGAAGCAACTTGAATAGGTGCTGGAGTTGAAAAATGCATTGTAGTATGCGTTGGAGTAAAAGGAACTTCCTCACTTATTTTTACTTCATCCGTTATTTTAACTTCTTCAACTTGTGTAGGTTTTGTAGCCTCGGAATTTTCTGATGAACTTGAATTTATTTCTTCAGACACACTTGCGCTTGATTCAACTCTAGCAATAACCGAACCAATAGGTACCACTGCATTTACTTCAAATAAAATTTCTTTAATTACACCAGCTACCGTGCTCGGCACTTCGCTATCCACTTTATCAGTGGCAATATCCAATAAAGTTTCATCAAGATTAATAGTATCACCTACTTGCTTGTACCATTTTAAAATGGTCGCTTCCATTATACTTTCACCCAATTTAGGCATCACCAAGTCAACAAGAGGCATATGGGGTAATTTTAAGCAAAAATAAGACTAAATCTTATTGATAATTAACAACCTAAGTAAATTTATGGCTTGATTCGCAGTTACTTCTATATTGCGTAAACGGTCAAATCTTAAATAAAAGACTTTTGAGTACACTTTTTCTTTGTTAGCAACCCCAATCCAAACCATTCCAAGTGGTTTTTCGTCGGTTTGACCAGATGGTCCCATAATGCCACTCACAGATACTGCGTAATCAGTATTCATTTTCTCCCTTACCGATTTAGCCATTTGCTCCACTGCCTCCTGACTCACTGCTCCAACAGTTTGCAAAATAGGTACAGGTACATCTAAAAACTCTGTTTTAATACGATTGTCGTAGCTTATAATGCCACCAGTATAGAATTGAGAGGAGCCTGCATGTTTAGACAATAAATGTCCTATAAATCCACCTGTACAACTTTCGGCAGTTGCAACAGTTTGGTTTTTGGCTTTTAGTAATTTACCTACAACCACTTCCATGTTTTCATCTTCATCCGTTACTAAATAATCAGCAACTGCAATTTTAAGTTTAGCAAACGCTTCTTCAATACTGGTTTTCAATTCGTTTTCATCTAATCCAGACGAGGTTAATCTTAATCTTACCATCCCAAAATTGGGTAAATAGGCTAATTTAATATTTTCAGGTAAGTTATTTTCAAAGTCAGCTATCAACTCGGCTAAAAAGGATTCTCCTATTCCTGCAGTCAATAAAGTCCTATGCATGATTGGGCTTGTAGTAAAATTTTTGACAATACTTGGTATCACATGATGATCGGTCAAATAACGCATTTCATGCGGAACCCCAGGTAGTGAAAAAACAAAAACTCCTTCTTTTTTAAATAACATTCCCGGTGCCGTTCCAGTTTCGTTAAATAATACTTCACAAACATCTGGCACTTCGGCCTGTTTGCGATTTCGTTCAATCATTGGACGTTTATGTCTATTAACAAAAATGTCAGTAATATGATCTAGAGTAGGTTGATGAATTACCAATTTTCCACCAAAAAATTCATTTAATAAAGGCTTAGTAATATCGTCTGCGGTTGGGCCTAAGCCTCCTGTTAAAATAACAATATTGCTGTTTTTAGAGGCATTTGAAAGTGCTTCAACAATATCATTTTTTGAATCTCCAACAGCAATTCTATTTTTAACCCCAACCCCAATACGGTTTAATGCCTGTGCAATATAAGCGCTATTGGTATCGATGACTTGACCTATTAATAGTTCATCACCGATAGTGATTATGGTTGCTTGTATTGCCTTCATTTAAAGATGAATTATTTAGGTTGCAAAATAAACCAAAAAAACCCATAATTGGGTGGTTTTAAGCCTATTTATACAAAGTAGGGACTTAGTTTATCTTTCAAAAAAACAGGCATTTCTGCTCTTTTACTAAAGTTTTTATCCATAAAGTAAAGCTTCACGATGCCAATGGTTAACAATTTACCCTCTTCATTATACACTTCCTGATCAAATTGTATTCGATGATCAATGGGCAATTCTTTAATCATAGTTTTTATAGTAAGCAAGTCGTCGTATTTGGCTGGTCTTAAATATTTGATATTTAACTCCACAACAGGAAGCATAATGCCCATTTCCTCAATTGTTTTATAACTTATCCCAAGGTTTCTTAAGCTTTCTACTCTTGCCACTTCAAAATACTGGGCATAATTTCCATAATAAACCACATTCATTGGATCAGCTTCGGCATATCTGACTCTTACCTGGGTATTAAATTCGTACATATGGGCTCTTTTTTGATATATGTTGACAAAATTAAGCAATCAATCTGTTTTTCCACAATATCATCATTTAACCTATCGTTCTATAAAGAGGACTTAATTTTATGCTATCATAAATAACAGGATCTATGTTACAAAATAAAAAATCGGTTATTGGTATTTTTATATTGCTATTTACTTTGATAAATCAGGTAGAAATCAATGCACAGTCCAATGACTACAATCACCCAATTGCAGCTCTATTTGAAAAAGGGTTATTTGCATTAAAAGCAGGGGATACCAACACTGCCTATTCAAATATAGCATCAGCCTTTACCTTTTCTGATAACAATGAAGACGTTAGTTATCAATATATCGCTTTGTCATTAGCTTTAAAAAAATCATTTGCCGAAAAACTTGCAAACGATTTTACGGTTAAATCTAGCAATCGAATTTATGTTTCAAGAATTCATTTTTTATTAGGTAAATATTTTTTTGAACAACATAAAGATGCTCAATCCATTGCATCTTATGCTTTAGTAAGTATTGATGATTTAGACAATAATGAAATTACCTTAATGAAATACCAGCAAGGGTATTTATTTTTTAAGGCTGGTAAATGGGATAAGGCAACTAGTTTATTGAATACAGTTAGACAAGTAGTCAATAATCCTTTTTATACCGACGCTAATTATTATGCTGGTTTTATAGCATTGGAAAAAAAGGAATTTAAAGAGGCTTTAAATTATTTTCAAATTGCAGCAACTAATAAGGCTTATGCAAAGTTGACACCATTTTATATTAGTCAGTTATATTATTTTTTAGGTGACATTGATGCTGCCATGGATAATTGCCAAAAGGCACTTGCAACTAATAATCAATTTTATGAAGTTCAATTAAAACAGTTATTAGGCCATTTATTATTTGAGAAGAAAGAATTTCAAAAGGCATTACCTTATTTAGCAGGTTATGTAGAAAAGCAAACAAAAGTTGATCCTCAGGATTTGTATCAATTGTCATTTTGTTATTTTCAATCCCAAAATTGGACTAAAGCAATTGAAGGATTTAAACAATTGGCCAATGTTGAAGATTCTTTAGGTCAAAATAGCATGTATTTATTAGCCACCTCTTATTTAAAAGTAAATGATAAACAAGGAGCTAAAAATGCTTTTTTAATTTGCTCTACCAAAAGTTTAAATAGTGCTCAAAAAGAAATTTCCTTATTTAACTATGCCAAATTAGCAGCAGAACTAAAGGAATACAGTGCTGCTGTAACTGCTATGGATAAGTTTATGACTACTTATCCTAATTCAGTTTACTTTGGTGAAGCTAAATCGGTTTGGGTGGCATCCTTAACTTTAAGTAGCAACTATGTTCAAGCATTGGAAGCCTATGAATCCATTGCCCAGCCATCAAATGAGTTATTAAAGTTATATCCAAATATGTTATTGGGCAAGGCTAGCATTGATATTAATGATGGACATATTGAGCAAGCATATAATTTATTACATAAAGTAATCAACACCCCCTATAATTCAAAAGTGTTAGCGCAGGTACAATTTTGGCTAGGTGAATTATCTTACAAAATGGGAAGAGTGGATGAATCAATTGATCAATTTGAACATTTTTTATTAGATCCAGTGGAGCTTCCCGAAGTAAATCAGCGTCATGCAAGATATTCCTTGGGCTATTGCTATTTGAAAAAAGGTTTATACGCTAAGGCTCAAGAAAACTTTACGATTGTTTCTAAATACAATCATAGTAATATGATTGAAGCGTATCAAAAAGAATCATTTTTAAGAATTGCAGATTGTCAATTAATGCTAAAGCAATATAAAGTGGCATTACAATCTTATCAAAAAGTAATTGATTTTGGATGGGATTACACCGATTACGCAACCTTGCAAAAAGCAATTATTACTGGTGGAATAGGGCAGTTAAAAGAAAAGGTTCAAATTTTAAAAGACTTTGAAACACAATTTCCTAATTCGGCTTATGTAAATGATGCATACATGGAATTAGCAGATACTTATACTAATCATGAAAATTATCAAGACGCTATTGCACCATTAACCAAGATTTTGTTAAATAAGAAAGCGGTAAACTATTATCCTCAAGCTTCTTACAAGTTAGGTATCGTTTATTTTAACCTTAATAAAAATCAAATTGCACTCGAAACTTTCAAAGACTTAATTTCAAATTATCCTAAATCAATTGAAAGTGAAAATTCAATTGAGTTTGTGCGTAATATTTTTATTGAAGATCAAAAGCCAGAATTATTTGTCCAATTTATGAATGATAATGGAAAGCCATTATCATTTAGTGAACAAGATTCACTAACATATAGAGCATCCATAATAAAGTATGAGCAAAAAAAGTATGTTGAAACCATGCAAGGCTTAAGCAGTTATCTATTGCAATTTCCAAATGGCAAAAATCAAATTGAAGCTAGTAATATAGTAGCCGAAATAGCTTATTCACAACAGATGTATGATACTGCAGCAGTTTATTTTGCTAGAGTGGCTGATCAATCTACCAATAAATATGCCGAAAGGGCAGCTTTACTTGCTGCTAGATTAAACTACTTTAATTTCAAAAAGTATGAGGTGGCCGAAAAGTATTTTACAATTTTAAATACCATCGCAACTCAACAGGAAAACAAAGTTGAAGCATTAAAAGGCTTGTTAAGGTGTTCATATAAAGGGGAGCATTGGGAAGCATGTGCTAAAATTGCAACTTCTATACTGAATGATAAAAATTCGGCTACAGATGACCTATTGATGGCAAACATGGCTATCTATCACCAGAATGTTATTAAGGGGGATACTACTGGCGCAATTCAATCTTTAAACAAAGTGATCAAAACAAATCCATCCGCTATAACTGCTGAAGCACATTATTTATTAGCCAAGTTATATTTAGATCAAGGTAATTTGAGTGCCGCAGAAAAAACATCCTTTGAAGTAATCAAAAAGCAAGCTGCTTATGAATTTTGGGTAACTAAAACATATATTTTATTAGGGGATATTTATGTAGCCCAAAAAGATAATTTCAATGCGATTGCAACCTATAAAAGTGTTGCTGAAAATGCAGGTATTGATGATTTAAAAACAGAAGCAGCTAACAAATTAAAAATGTTGGTTGAAAATTCAAACATCAAGTAATATAAAATTATGAAGCATTTAATTAAATATATATTTTTCGTTGTGGGGATTTTTTGTTTTGCTGGTGCAGTAAATGCCCAAAAAAAGCATAAAAGCTCAAAGAAAGTATCAAGCAAAATAGCAAGTAAAGCGAAGGCTAAAAAAACTGCGAAAGGTGGAAAGAAAAAGACCGTAGAAGTTAAAAAGGCTAGTCACAATCAATTGGATAACTTAGCAGCATCCTCTCAATATGTTAAACAAGCAGAGTCAGTAAAATTGGATTCAGTGCCAGAAAAAGTAGTTACCATTTTATCTGATTTTAAACCTCAGTTAAAAAACTTGGCTAAAATCAATTTTAACAATGCAACCGTACAGAATGATACAACTACTTTGCGTATTGATTACAATGTCCCTAGTCAAAATTTAACTTTCCATTATAGGCCCATATCTTTAGTACCTCGTAGTTATAAGACAGATAGCTTAATTCATGCAAATAATAATGGAAGTATAAAAGTTGGATTTGGTAATTATCTACAAAGAGAAATTGATGCTAACTATAATTTTAATGATGCTTATGACAATACCCATGCAGTTAATGTATATAATAATGCCTACAATGGCTTACATCATTTACAAACTTTAAATGAAATAGGCTTTAATTATATGAATAGCATAAATATCAATGCAGACAATAGATTCATCTCAAAATTGTATTATAAACAAAGCGAAAGAAATAGATATGGCATGGTACCAGATTCTACTTTATTGCCTATAACTAATTATAAACAAAACTATTATTTAACAGGAGGTTCATTATCTTGGATTAATGATCTTAAAAACAACAGTAAACTTTATTATAAGCCTATTCTAAATTTTGAACATTTCGAAGGTTTTACTGGAGCTACAAATAATTGGGTTGAATTTAAAAATAACCTAACAATTAAATATAAAAATGACATCAATTTTAATATCAACTTTAATTATAGCTACAATCAATTAAATGCAAAACAAAATAACGTTAACAATAATAAAAATAATAGTTATTTAAGTTTTACACCAAGCATTCAAGTAAATAAATTAAACAGTGATATAGATTTAGGTATCAGTCCGACTATTTTAAATGGGAAGTTTAATTTATTTCCTTTAATTGCTTTTAAAAGAAAATTAGCCGATACTAATTACATACTTAAAGCTGGGTGGAATACACAGGTTTTAAATAATCAATATACTACTCTGGTTACAACCAATCCATGGATTAATGTCCCAACCAATATTGAAATGACCACCAATGATAAAAAGTATATCGAGGTTCAAATTAATGCGGGTAAAAGATTGGATTACGGATTTAATTTTTCTTTAAATAATTATAAAAATCTACCCTTATTTAATCGAGTAACCAATGTTAATCCTTTATATAATGGATTAATGTATAATGCATTATTTGAAAAAGAGGCCTCTACAATTGAGCTAACTGCTAATTTACGTTACCAGTTTAGTGATAAATTGTTGATTTTAAATAATTTTAAATACATACAATTCAACTCATTGCTTGAAAATGCTAAACCATGGGGAATATTACCAATGGAGTTAGATAGTAAAATTAATTGGTTGCCAAATAGTAAATGGAATATTGCAGGATCTGTTAAACTTTGGACAGGAGCCACCATGCTTAATGATAAAAAATTGCCTATTGATATGAAAAATGCCTTTGTTTTAAATGCAATGGTTCAATATAAATTAACTTCCAACTGGAGTACTTGGGTAAAAGGAGAGAATTTATTAGATAGACCCTATGAAAGATGGTTAGATTATCCATCATTAGGTGTTCAAATATTGGGAGGAGTTGTATATTCGTTTAGAAAATAATTATGAATAATACTTTAATTCAATATTTTATAAAGTTTGGCCACTTAGTACTACCCGAAATTGGTACTTTAAAATGGCATAAGCAGGAAGCTTATTGGGAAAGCAATACCCTTATTGCTCCTAAAGAGCAAATTGTGCTGGAGCAAGTGTACGAAAAACCCGCTAAGCAATTTTATAGTTTTGTTGCCGATGATTTGGGCATATCAATTGAACAAGCAACAATACAATTTGAAGCTTATTTAAATGAATTTACGAATCAAACTATCGCAAGTTTAAATATTGGCAACCTTGGGACACTGCATAAAAATGCCTCACAATATTCTTGGAATAATTTATACAATGGAGATAATTATTATAAAAATATAACACCAGTTGCTGCATCTGTAGTGTTAGATGATTTTACCAAAGAAACCACTAAAAATTCAAATGCTTGGATAGTTTGGACCATCCTAATTTCTATAATTTCTGTTTCTTTAATATTATATAAACAATTGTAGTTTATGTCATTTCAAGATCAGCAAAATATCAATTGTCCTGTTTGTGCAAATAACACTTTAAACGAAGTATTGAATTGTACAGATTATTCTTTAACTCAGGAACTTTTTGATATTATTGAATGTCCCGTTTGTTCATTAAGAGTTACTTTTCCAATTCCACCTGCAGATAAAATTGCTCCTTATTATAATTTTACAGATTATATCTCTCATACAGATATAAATGAGGGATGGATGAATAAATTATATCATAAAGTAAGAAAAAAGACCCTTACACAAAAAACGAATTGGATACAATCTTTGTTTACTGGCTTTAAAGGAAATTTATTAGAAATTGGGGCTGGTACTGGTGCTTTTGCAAATGCAATGAAAATGAAAGGATGGAATGTAACAGCATTAGAGCCAGATGAAATAACAAGAACTAGAGCAAAAGATAATTACAATTTAGAGCTGTTGCCTATTGAAGCATTATACAATTTACCGGAAAAAAGTTTTGATGTAATTACACTTTGGCATGTGTTAGAACATGTACATGATTTAAATGGGTATTTTAATGCTTTTTATAAATTGCTAAAACCAAATGGTCGTTTAATTATTGCAGTTCCCAATTATACTAGTTTTGATGCTCAATACTATAAATCGTTTTGGGCTGCTTATGATGTGCCTAGGCATTTATATCATTTTTCTCCAAAGTCATTTGGTTTTTTAAGCAACAAATATCGTTTTAAAATAGTGGAGGCTAAACCAATGTGGTTTGATAGTTTCTATGTGAGTTTGTTAAGTGAAAAGTATCGTAAATCAGGATATATAGGAATTTTAAGGGCTTTTATGATTGGGGCAATATCAAATTTACTTGCTATTAGAAACAATAATAAATCAAGCTCGGTGGTTTACGAGATAAAACACAAGTAGCTATTTGAATTTCAATTCAATTAATACTGGCCAATCTTTACCTGTTATAAAAAATGTTCCTTTTGTTTTATGATAAGCAATGCCGTTTAAAACATTTCCTGGATCTTTTGTTTTTGGATCTTCTTTAATACCTACTTTCATAAGGATATTTGACAAGTCAGCAACAGCAATAACACGTCCGGTATTGGGATCAATTTGAATGATATTATCAGTCATATATACATTCCCATAAAGTTTACCATTCACATATTCGAGCTCATTAATATTGGAAACATATCCATAATTATTAAATACGCCTAAAGTTTTTTTAACTGTAAAATTATTAGGGTCAACATAATAAATATTACTTCCGCCAGTATTAATAATGATAGCAGTATCGTCATGAGTCATTCCCCAACCTTCATAAGGCCAATATAATTCATTGGTCTTTTTTAGCGTTTTTGCATCGTACACAAATACTTTATGTTCTTTCCAAGTGAGTTGATAAATTTTCCCGTTAAATAGGGTAGTGCCTTCCCCAAAATAGGCTACGTCTAGTTTTACTGGAGAAACCAAATCCTTCATATTAGAATCTAATAAACGTAACTTACTCTGCTTGTAATTTCCTGTGCTTTCTATTAAATGATTACCATCCCATTCTAGCCCCTCTGTATAAGCGCTAGTATCATGTGGGTGCGTTTTAACAATATCAAAATTTAAAGTAGTAGGGGGCTGTATCGCATTTGGATTTGAATTTGAATCCGTATTGTTTGTAGCACTATTATTACAACTAGCAAATATGAATAGTAGAGTCAATAAAAGAAAGTTCTTTAAATGAATTTTCGATATATGTAATAAAGTTTTAAAAGTCATCATTGCCATTTTTAATAGACTACTACAAGAAATTTATAATTATACGTTGAATCTAAAATGCATCACATCTCCATCCTTTACAATATACTCCTTACCCTCAATTCTTAATTTGCCATTATCTCTACAAGCTGCCTCACTCTTAAACTTTATAAAATCATCAAACGCAATTACCTCTGCTTTAATAAATCCTTTTTCAAAATCAGTATGAATTACACTTGCTGCTTGAGGTGCCTTCCATCCATTACCAATTGTCCATGCACGTACTTCCTGTACACCAGCAGTGAAGTAGGTTTCTAAACTCAATAATTTGTAAGCAGATTGAATTAGTCTATTTAATGCAGGCTCTTTCATTTGATATTCTTCCATGAATAATGCCTTATCATCTGGATCTTCCAATTCGGTAATTTGGGCTTCGATATTATTACACATCACAATTACTTGAGCACCTTCTTCCTTAGCCATGGCCACTAATTTATCAGAGTATTGATTACCAGTATGCATTGATTTTTCATCAACATTAGCAACATACATCACTGGCTTTTCGGTTAATAAAAAAATATCAGCAATTGCGGCTGCTTCTTCTTTTGATAGCCCTAATGATCGTATACTTTTTCCTTGTTCAAGATGCGCTTTACATTTAATTAAAACCTCTAATTCAACTTTTGCTTTAGGGTCAGTTTTTGCCATTTTTTCTGAACGAGCCATTTTCTTTTCCACACTATCTAAATCCTTTAATTGTAATTCTGTTTCAATTATTTCTTTATCACCAATTGGATTTATCACACCTTCTTCTCTCAATACATTCTCATCTTCAAAACAACGAATCACATGAATAATGGCACTTACCTCACGAATATTGGCAAGGAATTTATTTCCTAAACCTTCCCCCTTACTTGCTCCTTTCACTAAACCAGCAATATCTACAATTTCTAATTGGGTAGGAACGATTCTTTGAGGGATAATTAATTCGGCCAATTGTTGCAATCTATTGTCTGGCACATCTACTAAACCAACATTAGGTTCGATGGTGCAAAAACGATAATTGCTTGCTTGTGCTTTTGCACTATTACTAACTGCGTTAAATAAAGTTGATTTTCCAACATTTGGAAGTCCCACAATACCTGCTTGTAATGCCATAACTGTTTCTATTTTAAGTGCCGCAAAAATACAATTCTAATTGCAAAATGGGCTATATTAGTACCACAAACAATTCAACTATGGCAATGAATATTATCTGGATGGCCTTTTTTGTGATTGCATTTATCATTGCACTTATAAAATTGGTGTTTTTTGGGGATACAGAGATATTTAAGCTTCTTTCAGATGGGATGTTTGATGCTGCTAAATCATCAGTGTTAGAGGTAGCATTTCCATTAGCAGGTACCATGGTTTTTTTCCTTGGATTAATGAATATTGCCGAAAAAGCGGGAGCGGTGCAAAAATTAGCTAAATGGATGAACCCATTTTTGAGCAGGCTTTTTCCTGAGGTGCCAGCCAATCATCCTGCAATGGGTCATATGGTGATGAATTTTAGTGCTAATATGTTAGGATTAGATAATGCAGCCACACCATTTGCATTAAAAGCAATGGAAAGTTTACAAGGGTTAAATCCTGAAAAAGAAAAAGCGACCAATGCACAAATCATGTTTTTGGTTTTACATACAAGTGGTTTAACCATCATTCCTTTAAGCATTATATCATATCGTTTAGCTGCTGGTTCACAAAATGCCGCTAGTATATTTATTCCTTGTGTCTTAGCAACCATAGGTACTACCTTAGCTTCAATTATTATGGTTGGGTTTTATCAAAAAATAAAATGGGATAGGGTACTTGTTGGTTGGCTATTAGGACTCTTTGCTTTTATGTGTTTAGTCATGTTAGGTGTAAATAGTTTAAGTCCTGTTAATAAAGAGATATTTTCAAAAATAGCAGGATCAAGTATCCTAATGAGCTTAGTTGTTTTAATTATTGTAGGTGGAGTATATAAAAAAGTGGCTGTATTTGATGCTTTTATTGAAGGTGCTAAAAATGGGTTTGATGTAATCATTAAAATTATCCCATACTTAGTAGCCATGTTAGTGGCGATACGTGTTTTTAGAGATAGTGGTGCCATGAATTATGTTTTAAACGTATTAACTTGGCTTATAAATTTAACTGGGATCAATACTGATTTTGTTGGGGCACTTCCTGTTGCGATTATGAGGCCATTAAGTGGAAGTGGTTCAAGAGCCTTAATGTTAGATGTTTTTAAAACACAAGGGGCGGATTCTTTTCTTGGAAAATTAGCATCCATATTTCAAGGCTCAGCGGATACCACCTTTTATATTATAGCATTATATTTTGGAAGTGTCGGTATCAAGAAAGTGCGATACGCTGTATGGGCTGGGTTATTAGCCGATTTAATGGGCGTAGTAATAGCCATATTAATTGGCTATACTTTTTTTAAGTAATAGATTACAAACCAGCACTCATTTTCATGACTTCTTCCCATTCAGCATCTGTAACTGGTTGTACTGATAATCTTCCTAAGCGTACTAAAGCCATATTAGCCAAATTTGTATTGGCTTTTACATCCCCTAATTTTACTGGATTTTTTAATTTTTTATGCGGGGCAAAGTCAACAGCAACCCATGCAGTTTCTTCGGTAGTTGGATCTTGATATGCTTCTTTAACTACTTTTGCAATGCCGACAATTTCCATTCCTTCATTGCTATGGTACCAGAAAGCAAAGTCTCCTTTTTTCATAGCACGCAAATTATTTCTTGCACCATAATTTCTTACCCCATCCCAAAATGTTTTTTTGTCTTTTACAAATTGATCCCAAGAATATTTAAATGGTTCGGATTTAATTAGCCAATAAGCCATTATCTAATTATTAAAAAGTTATTAATTATGCTTAGAAAGTATTTCTTAATATCCACTTGCTAATATATCTGCTAAGTGTAATACTTTTATTGCTTGACCATTAAAGTTGATTCGCCCATCTAAGTGCATCAAACAACTCATGTCGGTACTTACTATATATTCTGCTTCGGTAATAATTGCATTGTCAATTTTTTGATCAGCCATGGCCACACTAATGTTATCATACTTTACAGCAAAGCTTCCTCCAAAACCACAACAAATATCTGTAGCATTCATTTCTACCAATTCAATTCCTTTTACTTGATTTAATAAGGTTCTTGGAGCTTCTTTAATTTTACATTCTCTCAATCCAGCACAACTATCATGATAGGTAATTTTTGCATTAAACTCGGCACCTAAATCAGTTACATTTAAAATCTTAGTTAGAAATTCAGAAAGTTCAAATATTTGGTTGGAAACTTTTTTTGCTTGACTTTGAAATGCATTGTTTTGAAATAGTTGTCCATAATTATTTCTAACGAATCCTGTACAACTGGCGCTGGGACTAACGATATAATCAACACCATCAAAATCTTGCACAAATTTGGTACAAACATCTTTTGCCTCACCCCAAAAACCTGCATTAAAAGCGGGTTGACCGCAACAGGTTTGTTGGTCATTATACTTAACCAAACAACCCGCTTTTTCCAACACCTTAATAGTGTTAAATGCAACCTGTGGATACAACTGGTCAATAAAACATGGAACAAATAACTGAACTGTCATAATCAAATTTAACAAGATTATACTAAAATGAGCCTCTGTTGGGAGACTCATTTTAGTATTTTTTATAAAAAACCTTTTAAAGGAAATTTTTATGGTTGAACCTGCAAACGATAAATGTATTTATCAGCTGTAAATCCTTTTTCAGATTTTGGAAATTTCGCTTTGATTTCTTTGTAAATTGCTAAAGCTTCATCGTTCTTTCCTAAAGTTTCTAATAAAGATGCTGCGCGGAACAAATATTCAGATGAAATACCATCATCTTCAGGGAAGTAAGATCCAGCTTTTTTATAGGCTGCAATTGCTTCCTCATTCTTTTTTAATTCAGAATAGGCATCACCTGTTGTACCAAAAGCAATGGCTTGTACTTGTTTTGCATCAGTAGAAAAATCTTTTAAATATTCAATAGATTTGTTAAAATCACCTGTTCTAAAATAACTGATACCTGCATAGTATTTGGCTAAGTTAGCTGCACTTGTTCCGCTATATTCTTTAATGATATAAAGTACTCCTTTGTTAGTACCATCACCATTTAAAACTAAATTAGAAGAATCCTGTGCGAAATATTTTTCAGCAGCGAACATTGCATCTGCAGCTTTTGCTTCACGTGGTTTTTGATATAATTCAGTAAATCCAAAATAACCACCTAATACAAATACTACAATTACAACTAATGCTGTTAAAGCTTTTTGGTTATTTTTTACAAAATCCAAGAATGGATGTTTTTCTGATGTGTTTAATTCGCTCATGTTATTTTATTATTCTTTTTAATTTATTAGTCTACGATAAAAGGATAAGATTGATCAATGTATACATCTTTCAAAACTTCGCTATCATCAGGCCAAGGACTTTCTTCCGCAAATTTTACAGAACCTTCTACGATGGCAGCAATTTTATCATCAATTGCTTTTAAATCAGCTTCAGTTGCAAAATTATTAGACAAAATGGTTTGCGTTACTTTAGTGATAGGATCTTGACTCTTGTATTCTTCTACCTCATCCTTAGATCTGTATTTTTGAGGATCTGAAACAGAGTGACCTTTGTAACGATAAGTTTTCATTTCTAAAAGGGTAGGACCATCTCCTTCACGCGCGCGCTTAACTGCTCTTGCAACACTTTCATGAACCGCTTCGGCAGTCATTCCATCTACTTTATCAGATGGCATTTCATAAGCGTCGGCTAATTTATAAATATCAATTACGTTACTTGTTCTTTCAATGGAAGTACCCATTGCGTAGTTATTGTTTTCACAAATAAACACTACAGGTAATTTCCATAACATTGCTAAGTTAAACACCTCATGCAACATACCTTGTCGTGCCGCACCGTCTCCGAAAAAACATAATACTACATTTTTTGAACCACGATATTGTTCAGCAAAAGCCAAACCAGCACCAGTTCCAATTTGTGCACCAACAATACCATGACCACCAAAAAAGTAATTGGCTTTATCAAACAAGTGCATACTTCCACCTTTACCTTTAGAACAACCTGTTGCTTTGCCATACAATTCAGCCATGGCAGCATTAGGGCTCATTCCTTTAGCTAAGGCTAATCCGTGATCACGATACCCCGTAATAAATGGGTCTTCGTGGTTAGTGGCTGTCATACAACCCGCGGCAATAGCTTCTTGTCCATTGTACACGTGGAAAAATCCTCTGATTTTACCAGCCATTTTATACATTTCTTCTGATTTGGATTCAAACTGACGAATTAATTGCATCAATTCATACCAATACAGGTAAGTTTCTTTTGAAAAATTTTGGGCCACAGTCCTTTAATTTTGAGTCGCAAATATAATGTTTTCGCTTTAAAATTGAGCAAAAACAGCCTTATGCTTCGTTTAAAAATGGGTATTTATAGTCAGTTGGGGGATTAAATGTCTCTTTAATGGTTCTAGCGCTTAACCAACGATACAAATTCAACATACTTCCAGCCTTATCATTGGTTCCAGAAGCCCTTGCTCCACCAAATGGTTGTTGACCTACAACCGCCCCAGTTGGTTTGTCATTAATGTAGAAATTTCCAGCTGCATGACGTAATTTTTGAGTAGCAAATTCAATGGCTTCACGATCTTGAGCAATTATAGCACCCGTAAGTGCATATTTAGAAGTTGAATTTAATAAATCCAAAGTCTTTTCAAATTTAGCAGCTGGATAGGTATAAATAGTTAACACTGGACCAAATATTTCCTCACACATGGTTAGGTATTTTGGATCAGTAGTTTCAATAACTGTTGGCTCCACGAAATAGCCCAACTTTTTGCTATAATTACCGCCTACTAATATTTTAGCTTTTTTATCCTTTTTTGCTTTGTTAATATAACCAGTGATTTTATCAAATGATTTTTCACTAATTACAGCATTTACAAAATTGGAAAAATCTTCTACCGAACCTACTTTCATAGTTTGAACTGCCTTCACTAATTTCTCTTTAATACTTGCAGCTAAATTGTTTGGTAGATAAGCTCTTGAAGCAGCAGAACATTTTTGCCCTTGATATTCAAAAGCACCTCTAGCCAATGCAGCAACAACGGTATCAACATCCGCAGAAGGATGTACCATTACAAAATCTTTACCTCCAGTTTCTCCAACAATTCTAGGATAAGATTTATAGTTTCCTATGTTTTCACCAATTTGTTTCCACATATGATTGAACACTCCAGTTGAACCTGTAAAGTGAACCCCTGCAAAATCAGGATGCTTAAAACATACATCCCCTAAAACAGGACCATCTACATAAACCATATTAATGACACCATCAGGAAGCCCCGCTTCCTTTAATATTTTCATAAATAATTGAGCTGAATAAATTTGAGCATCTGAAGGTTTCCAAACTACTACATTACCACACATTGCAGCAGAAGCAGGTAAATTAGCACCAATGGCTGTAAAATTAAATGGAGTTACTGCTAACACAAATCCTTCTAATCCACGCCATTCCATTCTATTATGAATTCCAGGAGCTGATACAGGTTGTTGCTTATAAATTTCACTCAAAAAGTGAACATTAAATCTTAAAAAATCAATCAACTCACAAGCAGCATCAATCTCTGCTTGAAATGCGTTTTTACTTTGACCTAACATGGTTGCGGCGTTCATTTCAAAACGATATTTTGTCGCCAATAAATCTGCCGCTTTTAAAAATATATGCGCTCTTGATTCCCAACTCATATTGGACCAATTTTCACGCACTTTAAGAGCAGCGTTAATTGCTTGATCAACATGTTGTTTGGTACCTAGGTGAAAATGTCCAAGCGTATGGCTAATTTCATGAGGAGGGTGAATGGCAATTTTTTTACCAGTACGCACTGCCTTCCCGTTAATGTACATTGGGATATCTAAAGTCTTTTTCTTTAAACTTAATAATGCTTTTTTTAAAGCTATTTTTTCTGGAGTGCCAGGAGCATAAGATAAAACGGGTTCGTTGCCTGGGCTTGGGTAATTAAAATATCCAATTTGCATATTGATAGAATTAGAGCACAAAAATAAGCATTTAATAAACATCTGTTAGGAAATGAACAAAGTGATTAGAAGATTACATTAAATTTGTTCAATAAATTTAACCCATGCGTTATATATTAGTAGACATCCCTGACAGAGAAAATTTTTACCCTTTCACTTTAACAAGGTCTTTGGCTGATTGTAGGGTTGGGATATTTACTTTTAAAGAAAGATGGGAACATTATTTAAAGGAAACCGCTGGTGTGTATGCCGTAAATTATTTGCAGGTTTTATACACTGAAAATGATTCGAATAAAGATTTTTTATTGAATAATGAGTCGTTGTTTTTTATTAATATCACGGCTATACCAAATGACAATTTAATTGCTAGCATCAAGGAATTAAAACAAGGCGAAAAACTAGTGAATGAAAAAGGTAAATGGATTGCTACAAAAACAAAAGAACGTGCTATTCCTAAAATATTACTAGCCGAATTTCCACCTATTAATTATGCTGGGGTTGAATTTATTAATGACGCTATGCATTTATTAAAATTACACCCTTCTTTTATTCAGAAAGATTTTGAATTTATAATTGCGCAAAGAACTAGTGTCAAAACCAATGACACCAACCACCTAATTAATCCAAGTCAAATATTTATTGAAGAAGGAGCACAAGTTTCATGTGCTAATTTAAATGCAAGTGAGGGACCCATATATATTGGCAAAGAAGCAATTATAATGGAAGGGGTAAGTATTAGAGGTCCATTTGTTTTAGGCAATAAAGGGGTGATAAAAATGAATACAAGTATTTATGGTGCTACTTCCATTGGTCCAAATTGTCTTGTGGGTGGTGAAATTAAAAACTCCATAATGATGGGAAGTTCCAATAAAGGACATGAAGGTTATTTGGGAGATAGTATTATTGGATATTGGTGTAATTTAGGTGCAGGTACATCCAATAGTAATATAAAGAATACTGCGGGTCCTATTCAAATGTGGAATGAGGCAAAGCAATTATGGGAGACCATCGGTCAAAAAATGGGTATGTTGGTAGGAGATTATACAAGATTTGCCATTCATTCTAGTATCAATACAGGTTCCTATATTGGTGTTTGTGCAAATATTTTTGGAAACGGATTACTCCCTAAAAATATCCCCAATTTTACTTGGGGTGTTACTCCAGGTTATCGAATTGAAGAGATATTTGAAGACATCAATAACTGGAAAAAATTAAAGGGAATTATCATTTCAGAAGAGGAAAAACAAGTATTGGAACATCTCCATAAACAGTCTGTATAATACTATATAAATAAGGCTAAAGACTTTTTTTTAATTACCTTTGCAAGGCAAAAAAGTCCTTATTTTAATATATATAATTTAACTTATATGAGAAATCAAATCGCTGCAGCAAACTGGAAAATGAATTTAAGTCAAAATGAGGCCGAAACCTTATTAGACCAATTATTGGCAACTGAACATAGTTTAGCAGCACATCAGGAAGCAATTTTTGCAGTGCCTGCCATTTATATACCATTAGCAATCCAAAAATTAACTGGTAAGCAAAACGTTTATGTAGCAGCTCAAAATTGTCATCCAAAAGCAAATGGTGCTTATACTGGTGAAATTTCTGCACCCATGTTTGCTTCGGTAGGCGTTAAACATATCGTATTAGGACACTCTGAGCGTCGTGAATATTTTGCAGAATCAGATGCATTTTTAGCAGAAAAAACAGATGCAGTTTTAGCAGTAGGAAGTACGCCTATATTTTGTTGTGGTGAACCATTAGCTATTCGTGAGGCTGGAACTCAAAATAATTTTGTTGAAACTCAATTAATTAATTCATTGTTTCATTTATCAGCTGAACAAATTACAAAAGTAGTAATTGCCTATGAACCTATTTGGGCAATTGGTACTGGTAAAACAGCAACTAGCGAACAAGCTCAAGAAATACATGCATATATTAGATCGGTATTTGCTGCTAAATATGGTCAGTCTATTGCAGATCAGATATCTATTTTATATGGTGGTAGTGTTAAAGCAGCTAATGCAAAAGAAATTTTCTCTCAACCAGATGTGGATGGTGGATTAGTGGGTGGTGCTTCCTTAATTGCTACTGAATTTGCAGCCATTATAAATGCACTTAAATAGATTTTAAAAAGAATAGTTTCACTACATGAAGAACATAAGAAATTTTTGTATCATCGCACATATTGATCATGGTAAATCTACCTTGGCTGATCGTTTATTAGAACATACTAAGACGATCACTGAGCGTGAAATGATGAACCAGGTATTGGATGATATGGACTTAGAGCGTGAGAAAGGTATAACTATCAAGAGTCATGCGATTCAAATTAATTATATACACAAGGGGGAAACATATACTTTTAATTTAATTGACACGCCTGGTCACGTTGACTTTAGTTATGAAGTGAGTCGTGCATTAGCTGCATGTGAAGGCGCTTTATTATTAGTAGATGCTTCACAAGGAATTCAAGCGCAAACTATTTCCAATTTATATTTAGCATTAGATAATAATTTAGAGATCATCCCAGTGATTAATAAAATTGATATGGATGGTGCTAAAATTCCCGAAGTGACCGATCAAATTATTGATTTAATTGGCTGTAAGCAGGAAGATATTTTATTAGCAAGTGGACGTTCGGGTATTGGTATTGAAGAAATTTTACAAGCTGTATGTGAGCGTATTCCTGCACCAGTGGGTGATCCAGAAGCGCCTTTGCAAGCTTTAATATTCGATAGTGTATTTAATAGTTTCAGAGGAATTATTGTATACTATAGAATTATGAATGGGGTGTTAAGAAAGAATGATAAAATTCAATTTGTTGCTTCAGGTAAAGATTATATAGCAGATGAAGTAGGGGTATTAAAATTGGCAATGACTCCAAAGGCCGAAGTGAGAGCAGGTGATGTGGGTTATATTATTACTGGGATTAAAAATGCTAAGGAAGTAAAAGTAGGAGATACTATTACATTGGCTAATAATCCCGGTGAAATGATTCATGGTTTTGAAGAAGTAAAACCAATGGTTTTTGCAGGAATTTATCCAGTAAATACTGATGAATTTGAAGAGTTAAGAGATTGTATGGAAAAGCTTCAATTAAATGATGCTTCTCTAACTTTTGAATTAGAAACTTCTCAGGCATTAGGGTTTGGTTTCCGTTGTGGATTCCTTGGATTATTACATATGGAAATTATCCAAGAGCGTTTAGAGCGTGAGTTTAATCAAACGGTAATTACTACCGTGCCCAACGTAAGCTTTATTGCATATACAACCCGTAAAGAAAAGATTATTGTAAACAATCCAGCCGAAATGCCGGATCCTGTTAAGATTGATTATATCGAAGAGCCGTTTATTAGAGCTCAAATTATTACAACTCCAGATTATATTGGAAACATTATTACTTTATGTTTAGGTAAACGTGGAATGTTGATTAACCAAAGTTATCTAACACCAACTCGTGTAGAGTTAATTTTTGAAATGCCTTTAACGGAGATTGTATTTGACTTCTACGATAAATTAAAGAGTGGTACCAGAGGATATGCTTCCTTTGATTACACACAGATTGGATTTAGAGAGGCGGATATAGTTAAAATGGATATTCTATTAAACAATGAGAAGGTAGATGCATTAAGTGCGTTAATTCACAGAGGTAAATCCGCTGAGTTTGGTCGTAAGCTTTGCGAAAAATTAAAAGAATTATTAACTAAGCAACAATTTCAAATTGCAATACAAGCTGCAATTGGCGCAAAAGTGGTTGCTCGTGAAAATATCTCAGCAATGCGTAAGGATGTTACTGCCAAATGTTATGGTGGTGATATTAGTCGTAAGCGTAAGTTATTAGAAAAGCAAAAAGAAGGTAAAAAGAGAATGCGTCAAATTGGCAATGTAGAAATTCCACAAGAAGCATTCTTAGCAGTATTAAAACTTGACTAATAAAACAGATTGGTATTATTTATTTGGCATTACCCATTTGCCATTATACCATATAAAGTACACTTCGTTTCCACTTGGAACAAGTGTACTTTTATTTTTTAGGTCATTACTGATACTTGTTAATTCGGACAATATAATTCTTTGATTATCTTTATCATATCGAATGTATCCATTGCTTCCTTTTTTATAGGAATATATAAATCTTTCCACTGGAGCGTTGGGGAAGGTGTCATCATTTGGAAATAAAAAATAATCACCACCTATCACTGGTTCGTTATTTTCAAAATGGATTACCTCCATAATCTTTTTAGAAATAGTAGTATTATATTCATCAAAACCAAGCAGGGTATAATAGTTAATACCATTGAATTGTGTTAATACAATATCATAATAAATAGCACCCATCCAGTTTTTTCTAGACATTTGTTCGTGAGCTGGTTCCTCATACAATTCAGATTTATCAAAAAATGGTAACAATTTTAAACTTCCATCTTCCGTATTCATTTGTATGGCTGCTCTTTGTTTATAATTGCCTTCGCCGAAATCTAATTGCCAACTGAATATTTTAAAAGCACTATCAGGAGCTACTAAATGTTTAATCGCTAGTAAAGAATCAAAATGATATTGAAAAGAAAAGGGTTGTTTTAAGGTCTTCACCAATTGAATAGTAAATAAACTATCAGCTTCATACCTTTCCATAACTGTTGCACCTTCCTGTATTTGAACGGCTATTTTTTGCAAAGTAATTCCAGCACTATCTATAGCGCTTTGAGCATTGCTAAATAGACAAGTTGCAATAAATATTGTTGTTAAAAGTAAACCTTTAAGCATGATTAAATTTAATGCTTATTATTTAGAGAGCGCATTGGCAAAAGTTAATAAATTATCAAAACGATAATCAATGCTATTGTCAGGGAATGGGGTTTGTGGATGGGTAGTTGCTAAAAAAACAGTGTGCAATCCTGCGTTACGTCCAAAATGCATATCACTTGGTCGGTTGCCAACCATAATAGATTTTTTAAAATCAATATGTGGGATTTGCTCCTTTGCTTGAAATGCCATTCCTGGTTGCGGCTTTCTATTGGGTGATTCATTATCTAAATCGGGGCAATAATATATATGGTCAATTCTTCCTCCAACAGCAATAATTTTATCTAACATGTTTTGATGTATCAAAGAAAGGTCCTCATGGCTCATTAACCCTTTTCCAATCCCTTTTTGATTGGTGGCGATTACAATAGTTTTAAATCTGCTAGCTAAAATGGGTAGTGCTAATAAACTTTCTTTATAAAATTCAAATTCATTCCAATTTCTAATGTAATCGTCATTTTTTTCTACATTAATAACCCCATCTCTATCTAAAAATAAAGTCCAATCTAAATGAATATCTCCAAAATTAAATGACATAGTTGAATTTGTAATTGTGCTGAACGAACAAGGACTAGTTACCGAAAATATTAATTTCAACTAACTCACAAATAATATGTCCCACTAGTATATGTGATTCCTGAATTCTTGGAGTCGTATTAGATGGGACATTAATTAAATAATCTCCGAGATCTTTCATTTTTCCGCCTTTTTGTCCAGTAAAACCGATAGTTGTAACACCAATTGTTTTTGCCATTTCAAATGCCTTTACAATATTACCAGAGTTGCCCGAAGTACTGATACCCACTAAAACGTCACCTGGTTTAGCCAAGCCTTCTAACAATCTTGCATAAATAACATCGTAGCTATAATCATTGGCAACAGCAGTTAAATAGGAGCTATTACAATGCAATGCATCAGAGGGCAAAGCCTTACGATCTTTATAGAAACGGCCCGAAAATTCAGCAGCTAAATGTTGTGCATCTGCAGCGCTACCACCATTGCCTGCAAAATATACAGCATTCCCATTTTTAAAAGCTTTTGTGATAACTTCTGTTACGGTAGCAATTTGATTTACTAATATTTCATCACTTAGTAATTGTTGTTTTACATCTATGGATGCTTTAATGATATCAGTGATAGCTTGTATTGACATAAAATGTTTTTATAAACGTTGATGTAAAGTTAAAAAATTATTAGCCATTTGTTCCCAGCTATATTTCTTCTTTTCTTCTTTTATAAATGGCAGGTAATAATCAGCTCCAGTGCTATATAAATTTGTAATGCCCTGTGCAATTGCAGTTACTTTAGGTTCCACCACAACTCCACATTTACCATTAGGTACGGTATCTGCTAAAGCGCCCACATTTGTAACCAACATGGGTATTTCAAAATGATAGGCTAGTGGCGTTACTCCACTTTGCGTTGCGTTACGATAAGGTTGTATTATAAAATCAGCAGCACAAACATATTTTTTAACCTCATTGTCGGGAACAAATTCATTGTGTAAAATTATTTGTTCGCTTAAGTCTAACTCTTTTATTAAATCAAAATAAGGTTGTGCGTCTTCATAAAATTCACCTACAATCATTAATTTAATATTTGCTTTTTTAATGGATTCTGAAGCCATGGATTGCAGCAAAATATCCAACCCCTTGTAATGCCTAATAAACCCAAAAAATATTATTATTTTATCATTTTCATTGATACCTAAACTTGCACGAGCATCAGATTTTGAGATAGCTTCTCCAAAATGAGTAAATATAGGATGAGGTGATAAAACTATAGGTTTGCTAGAAAATAATTTTACATCTTTTGAAACCTTTTCACTCATGGTTAAAAATCCATCCATAGAATTTGAAAAATATTTCGTTAACATATGATCGCCAAATCTTTTTTCATGAGGAATCATGTTATCAATGATGGCTATTACTTTCGTATGCTTATTTGATTTTACAATTTTAGAAATGGTTCCTAAGCAAGGCGCTAAAAAGGGAATCCAAAATCGGACAATTAATAAATCAGGTCGTTCTTGTTTAATTCTTAAGCCTACGCGTATCCAATTAAATGGATTGATTGAATTGATACCAATATTTATTATGACATCCTTTGGTGCTGGCTCATTTGAATATTGGGTTTTACCTGGAAATAGTAAAGAGGGATATTGTAGTGAGAAGGTTTCAATGCGAGCATTAATATTTTGAGCAGTAAATGTCCTATTTAGCTGTTCATCAAAAGCTGCTAGCCCGCCTCTTAGTGGCCAACTCGGACCCATTATCACTAATAAGTTTACCATCCTAATTTTTCGGATATTAAATAGCTGTTTCTATCAGCGGCACTACGATTAATTAATTCAGCCAGGAATCCAGCTAAAAATAATTGAACCCCAATTAACATACAAGTTAATGCAATATAAAAAGCAGGTTTATTGGTGATAGAAGCTTCGGGTTGTAAAATTTTTTCAATAATAATATAACCCACGGATCCAAAACCAATTAAGAAAAATAAACTTCCTAACAATCCAAAAAATTGCATTGGTTTTTTGCCAAATTTAGATAAGAATTGAATGGTCATTAAATCCAAGAAACCATTCACAAAACGTTCCCAACCAAATTTAGTTGTACCATATTTGCGTGCTTGATGAACTACTACTTTTTCACCAATTTTTTTAAAACCAGCCCATTTAGCTAGAATAGGAATATAACGATGCATTTCACCAAATACTTCAATACTTTTTACCACTTTTAATTGATATGCTTTTATACCACAATTAAAATCATGTAAAATGATGCCTGAACTTTTACGCGCTACTGCATTGTATATTTTTGAAGGGATATTTTTTGTAAACGTATTATCGTAACGCTTCTTTTTCCAGCCACTCACTAAATGATATCCTTGATTGGTAATCATGTCATAAAACTCAGGAATTTCATCTGGAGAATCTTGTAAATCGGCATCCATCGTTACTACAATATCACCTTGTGCTGCTTTAAAGCCTTCATTTAATGCTGCCGATTTTCCATAATTTCTTTGGAAACGAATGCCTTTTAAAGCATTGTATTCTGTTCTTAATTTTTCAATAACAGACCAACTTTCATCATCACTTCCATCATCCACCATAATTACCTCATAGCTAAATTTATTAGATTGCATTACACGATGTATCCATTGCATTAATTCAGGCAAAGAAGCTGCTTCGTTAAACAATGGAATGACTACTGAAATTTGCATACTGCTTTTTTAACTAATTAAGTTTTTTATCTAGATAGTGGGTGTATTTTCAAATGGATTCGGATTTTTCTTTGCCACTGCAGCTCCAATAACAGAACCAATTGCACCTAAAATTCCAGTACCAATAATACTACCGCCTAATGCAAATGGAATAAAATATTTTTTAGTCATACTCATTGCTTGCTCAATCATATCATCGGTCATTTTTGGATTTTCCATCATTTTCTTTCTAGAAATTTCCAATACTTTTTCTAACATGTCAGGGAATAATACTTTAAATGCAAGCACTGTGTAAATAGATGAGATCACTATTAATACTGCTGTTGTTTTAAATCCGTGTGCAAACACGTTTCCAAAAGTTACATTATTATTATTTTGATTGGCATATAAAATACCACCATAAATTAATCCAGCTAAAACCAATCCACTACTAATATAATTAATGAAACTCATTTCGTATAAATTGAAAACATATACGATAATTGAAAATGCGATTGATATAGCACCTAAGATTGCACCTTTTACTATATGACTTGTTACTTGGTTTTCCATAATTGATTTTTTTTTGAAAAGAATTTGAATTAAATATTTTAGTTATTGACGTTTAATTTGCCTTTTGTATAAGTCCCCACTACTTTTCCTTTTAATTCAATATCCCAGAAAGGAGAATTTGCCGATTTACTTTTTGAATCTTTTTTATTCAAGCATGTGTTTTGCTTGTTGGTAAATAAGGTAATGTCAGCAATTGCACCTTCTATAATTGAATTAGCAGGAAGGTTAAAAATACTTCTTGCATTAGAGGAGAATAATGATGCTATTTTTTCATCAGATAAATTAGGCAATACATGCTTTATACTAGCAAAGGAAGTTTCGATGCATGCAATCCCTGCTTTTGCATTTTCAAATTCTATTGTTTTGCCATCCCAGTCTTGAGGAATATGATGTGAACTTATACAATCCACCAATCCATCTTCCACTGCTTTTAATAATGCCGCTTGATCCAATTTAGTTCTTAGTGGAGGGAATACTTTTAACAGTGTGTTATAATCATTTAAATCTTCTTCATTGAAAAATAAATGATAGGGGGTAACACTACAAGTTAACTGAAGTCCTTCTTTTTTAGCAGCTGCAATCATTGCAATTCCTTTTGCAGTACTTACTCCAGTGATATGCAACTTTGATTGCGTATATCTTAATAGTTCAATATCTCTTGAAATGATTAATTCTTCGGCAATTGCTGGTATGCCTGGCAATCCTAATTTAGTAGATAATATTCCTTCATTCATTAACCCTAAACTACCCAGGCTTTTATCAATCGGCATTTGAATGACTACACCATCAAATGCTTTCACATATTGTAATGCTTTTAAGAAAAGTAAAGTGGATTGAACAGGGTAGAGACCATCACTAAAAGCAACTGCACCATTAGAGTGCATGTCAATCATTTCGGATAAATCTTTCCCTTCCACCTTTTTTGATAGGGCTCCCATTGGCAACACATTAACAGGAAGGCTTTCGTTATGTTGTTTGATATAAGTTACTTGAGACTTAGTATCAACCACTGGTAAAGTATTGGGTAAAGTAAACACTGTCGTGAAGCCCCCTTGTTGAGCAGCTTCAGCACCAGATTGTAAATTTTCACGATGTTCTAAACCTGGGTCGCAAAAATGTACAAAAGGATCTACAAATCCAGGAGTAACCGTAAGGCCATCTACTTGTATTGTTTGATCTACGGTATTTGAGTAATTATCTGTAATGGAAATAATTTTTCCATTTTCTATAAGAATATCTTTGATTTTGCCATTGAATGGCGACTGATTATCAGCGATTTTGACCTGCTTGAGTAAGGTTGTCATTAAGTCAATAATATTTAATGCAATATACCTTGTTTTTTTCGATTTGACCTTAAATTTGTCTCCCAAAATGGGCTTTTTAGTGCTCAAATCACATTTTTCGGGTGGTAGCGCAGTCCGGTAGCGTACACGTCTGGGGGGCGTGTGGTCGCAGGTTCAAATCCTGTTCACCCGACCAAAAAAGAGATATCAGCCACAACAAAGTTGTGGCTGAGTTGTTTCGAAGAACGAGCAAATCAAGCTCGCTTGAATTTGTGAGAGATTTGAAACAACTCAAAGCCATTAAGCGAAGCGGATGTGATGAACAAAGTGAATCACAGCAGCGAAGCGAAATGGATATGATGAACAAAGTGAATCACAGCAGCGAAGCGAAATGGCTGATGTCTTATGCTTTTCCAGTGAGGGAAATGGGATTAAGCGAACGCAGTGAGCTAAATTCCAGCAAGGGTGCAAGGATTAAGCGAACGCAGTGAGCTTGAACACGTTAAATTAATTTTACCTAATGATTATTTACTTTAATAGTAAACTTTTACTTATCAAATTTGTTTAAGTTTGTAAATACAAAATTCAATTTATTTTAATACTATGGAAAACAATACATCAGAAGGCAAATGCCCATTTACTGGTGCAACTGCAAAATCTCCAGCAATGCAACCAAGCGCTGGTCGTGGAACAAGAAATACAGATTGGTGGCCTAATCAATTGCCCCTAAATATCCTGCGTCAACATTCATATTTAACCAATCCAATGGACGAAAAATTCGATTATAAAAAAGAATTTGCTTCTTTGGATTTAAAAGCGGTTAAGCAAGATATATATGATTTGATGACTAATTCACAAGAATGGTGGCCTGCCGATTATGGTCATTATGGACCTTTCTTTATTCGTATGGCTTGGCATAGTGCAGGTACTTATCGTACTACAGATGGTCGTGGTGGAGCAGGTGCTGGTATGCAACGTTTTGCACCATTAAATAGCTGGCCAGATAATACCAATTTAGACAAGGCAAGATTATTATTATGGCCTATAAAAAAGAAGTATGGTCAAAAATTATCTTGGGCCGATTTAATGATTTTAGCAGGTAACTGTGCTTTAGAATCAATGGGCTTTAAAACCTTTGGTTTTGCTGGTGGTCGTGAAGATGTTTGGGAGCCACAAGAAGATGTGTATTGGGGAAATGAACGTGAGTGGTTAGAAGATAAAAGATATAGTGGAGATAGAGATTTAGAAAATCCATTAGCTGCTGTACAAATGGGATTAATTTATGTGAATCCAGAAGGCCCTAATGGAAATCCTGATCCAATTGCATCTGCGCGTGATATTCGTGAAACATTTGCGCGAATGGCTATGAATGATGAAGAAACAATTGCCTTAATTGCAGGTGGTCATACCTTTGGTAAAACACATGGAGCTGCTGACCCAAGTAAGTACGTAGGAAAAGAACCAGCTGCTGCTGGCATTGAAGAGCAAGGTTTAGGTTGGAAAAATACGTTGAATTCAGGTAATGGAGTTAATACTATTACTTCAGGTTTAGAAGGTGCTTGGACTACAACACCAACACAATGGAGTAATAATTATTTTGAGAATCTATTTGGATTTGAATGGGAATTAACAAAGAGTCCAGCGGGTGCACATCAGTGGAAACCTAAGGCTGGCGCAGGTGCTGGAACAGTTCCTGATGCACATGATGCATCTATTACACATGCACCAACCATGTTAACGACCGATTTAGCTTTAAGATTCGATCCTGCTTATGGACCAATTTCAAAACGTTTCTATGAAAATCCAGATCAATTTGCTGATGCTTTTGCAAGAGCATGGTTTAAGTTAACCCATCGTGATATGGGACCACGTGCAAGATATGTTGGAACAGAAGTGCCAGCAGAAGAATTAGTATGGCAGGATCCTATTCCTACTGTTACGCATGCATTAGTTGATGATAATGATATCGCAGCATTAAAAACTAATATAGTAGCTTCCCGTTTAACTGTTGCTGAATTAGTTTCAACAGCTTGGGCATCTGCATCTACCTATCGTGGTTCAGATAAAAGAGGTGGTGCAAATGGAGCGAGAATTCGTTTGGCTCCTCAAAAGTTTTGGACGGTAAACAATCCAAGTCAACTTTCAAAAGTATTGGATACTTTGGAAAACATTCAAAAAGAGTTTAATGCTGCAAACGCAAGCAAACAAATTTCATTAGCCGACTTAATAGTATTAGCAGGGAATGCTGCCATTGAAAAAGCAGCAAATGATGGAGGACATAATATTACAGTTCCATTCACCCCAGGTCGTGCTGATGCAAGTGAAGCACAAACTGATGTAGCATCATTCAGTGTATTAGAACCGTTTGCTGATGGATTTCGAAATTATGTAAAAAATCACAGCATTGTTTCTACTGAAGAAATGTTAATTGACAAAGCACAATTACTTACTTTAACTGCACCAGAATTAACGGTGTTGGTAGGCGGTATGCGTGTTTTAAATACCAATTTTGATGGTTCTGCTCATGGTATTTTTACAGATAACCCAGGTGTTTTAAGCAATGACTTTTTTGTTAATTTAATTGACTTTGGAACCACATGGAAAGCTAGTTCAGCTTCACAACAAATATTTGAAGGAGCTGATCGTGCAACTGGAAAAGTAAAATGGACTGGTACTCGAGTTGATTTAATATTTGGTTCAAACTCTGAATTAAGAGCCCTAGCCGAAGTGTATGCTTGTGATGATGCAAAAGCAAAATTTGTACATGATTTTGTTGCTGCTTGGACCAAAGTAATGAATTTGGATCGTTTTGATTTAGCATAGTCATATACATACTTATTTTGAGGGGAGGTGGTCATTTGACCACCTTTTTTCGTTTACTTAGGCATATGTTTAGAATAGTTTACCTTCGTGTTTATGAATTTCACTGATTTAAACCTAAATACATCTTTAGTAAACGCATTAGACGATTTAAAATACAATAAACCCACTACCATTCAACATAGGGTTTTCCCAATTGTAATGTCTGGTCGAGATGTTTGTGGTATTGCTCAAACTGGAACAGGAAAAACTTTCGCCTATTTATTACCATGTTTAAGACAATGGAAATTTGATAAAAATAAAGCCCCTCAGGTTTTAATATTGGTTCCAACAAGAGAATTGGTTGTTCAAGTTGTGGAAGCAACCAAAAAATTGACTAAATATATGAATGTGACCACAGTAGGAGTTTTTGGTGGAGTAAACATAAATACACAAGCAATTGAAGTTGAAAACGGTGCAGATTTTATTGTAGCAACGCCCGGTAGGTTATTTGATTTAATCATGAATGGCTCTATTAAAACAAAGACTATAAAAAAATTAGTCATTGATGAAATGGACGAAATGTTGAATTTAGGTTTTAGAAAACAAATTACTAACATCTTAGAGTTGCTTCCACAAAAACGTCAAAATTTATTATTTTCTGCGACAATTACAGATGAAGTGGAGAAACTAATGCATGATTATTTTACTGCACCAGAAAGGGTAGAAGCGGCACCCACTGGTACTCCATTGGAAAACATCATTCAAATTGGCTATGAGGTTCCTAATTTCAATACCAAAGTGAATTTATTAGAGTTGTTATTAACTTCGGATGAGACCATGACAAAGGTGTTAATTTTTGCAGCAACTAAAAGTTTGGCGGATCAATTGTATGACCAGTTAATAGAAAAATTTCCTGAAATTGTTGGAGTTATTCACTCTAATAAAGAACAGAATTATCGTTTTAATACAGTGAATCAATTTAAAGCAGGTGTCTTTAAATATATTATTTCAACCGATGTAATGGCCCGTGGTATTGACGTTGCCGAAGTTACACATGTTATTAATTTTGATACGCCTGATGTTCCAGAGAATTATATACACAGAATTGGTCGTACCGGTAGAGCTGACAAAAAAGGTATTGCAATTACTTTTATTACGCCCAAAGAAGTTAAAGAAAGAGAAGCAATTGAAACATTAATGCGTCAGACAATTCCAATTACGAGTTTGCCTGAAAATTTAGAAATATCGAACATTTTAACGGAGGATGAAAAGCCAAAAGTGAGAATGAAAATCATTCAAATTAAGGTTCCTAAAAAAGAAGAATCTGGTCCAGCTTTCCATGAAAAATCATTGAAGAACCAAAAAGTGAATGTGCGTAAGAATCATAAAGACGCCATGACAAAAAAATACGGCAAACCTAAAAAGCGTAAACCCAAAAAGTAAATTTTAGCACTCCTTTATGGGGTGCTAAAAAAAATTAAGAAGAAGCGAAAGCTTCTGATGTGTGAACAAATAAATACCCCTTAAATTTTATTAAGGGGTATTAGATTAAGTTAAAAACGCTCAAAACTGCTGAAGAAGAAATTGCCTTCAATTGCTGCATTCTCATCGCTATCACTTCCGTGTACTGCATTTTCTCCAATTGAACTTGCATATTTTTTACGAATAGTTCCTTCTGCAGCATCTTTAAAATTGGTAGCTCCTATTAAGGTTCTAAAATCAGCAACCGCATTATCCTTTTCTAAAATGGCAGCAACAATGGGGCCACTGCTCATAAATTCAACTAATTCACCATAAAAAGGTCTTTCTTTATGTACTTCATAAAATTGACCAGCTTGAGCAGGGGTTAAATGAATCCATTTCATCGCTTTCACAGCAAATCCAGCCTGAATAATCTGGTCTAAAATTGCTCCAGTATAGCCTTTTGAGGTTGCATCTGGCTTAATCATTGTAAATGTTCTGTTGCTCATGTTTATATTATTATAATGTTTCTAATTGTGGGCGCAAAATTACACAAAAACATTGATTTTACACTAAATTTGTGCCCTTATGCAACCAATTGAACAATTTTTCCCTAATCTTAATAAACCATTTAAGGCCGTAATTACATGTCACCAAAAACCTGATGGTGATGCAATGGGGTCCACTTTGTCACTTTACCATTTTCTAAAATCATTAGGACATGATGTGGTTGTAATTTCGCCCACCAATTGGGCTCAATTTTTAGATTGGATGCCAGGGGTTGAGGAAGTAATTGATTTCGAAGCAAATAGAGAAAAATCTACAGAATTAGTAAATAATGCTGATTATATATTTTGTTTAGATTTTAATATTCTACATAGAACTAAACATTTAGAGCCAGTTATTGCAGCATCTAAGGCATTAAAAATCTTGATTGATCATCACCAACAGCCTGACACACCTAATTTCCATTACGGTATAAGTGATGTAAAAATGAGTTCAACCTGTGAAATGATTTATGACTTCATTGTACAGTCTGGACATAGCAATATGATAAATATTGATATCGCCACTTGTTTATATACTGGTTTGATGACGGATACTGGTTCGTTTAGATTCCCATCAACTACTGCATCTGTGCACAAAATTGTAGCACATTTAAAAGAGTTGGGTTTACAACATGCTAAAATTCATGAAAATATTTATGATCAAGGCAGTGAGGCGCGTTTAAAATTTATGGGGAATGCATTTTTAAACAGAATGCAGGTTTTCCCTGAATTAAATACAGCAATCATGTCTATTCCCAAAACAGATATTTACCGCTTTGATTTAAAAACGGGGGATACTGAAGGTCTAGTTAATTATTTATTATCGATTAGAGGCATCCGATTAGCAGCCATAGTAATTGATAGAGAAGAGGAAAGAAAATGGAGCTTTAGGAGCAAAGGTAACTTTGATGTGAATATATTTGCAAGAACTCATTTTGAAGGAGGAGGACATGCTAATGCAGCTGGAGGAAGATCTTCAAAATCGGTTGAAGAAACGGCGGAAGATTTCAAAAATATTATAATAGACTATAAAACACAATTAACACAATAAACAAAAAATGATAAAATCTACATTAAAGTTCGTCGCTGCTATTGTATTGTTTGCAAGCTGTAATCAATTCGAAAAAGCGCCATCAGGTATGCTTTACAAAATCACTCATGGTAGTGGTAATGAAAAGCCATTAGCTCAAGGACAATTTTTAAAATTAAATATTGAGTACAGACTTAAATCAAAAGATTCTTTATTGCAATCTAATGTGGGACATATCCCTGCTTATTTACCAATCGACACAAACAGATTAAAAACTTCTAAGTATGAATTTTTAGAAGTAGTAATGAAGGCAAGAAAAGGAGACAAAATTGAATTCAGTTTAAGTTTAGATACTTTGGTTAAAATGAACGCCATTCAATTAAATAACATTTTCAAAGCTGGAGATGTAATTGTTGGAAAGGTTGAAATCTTAAACGTATTTAATCAAGAAAGTCAAGTTGCTGAAGATTATAAAAAAGAACAATTAGCTGAGACTAATAGAGAGATAAAAACAATTGAAGATTACTTAGCAAAAAATAATATTAAAGCAACTAAAACTCCAGAAGGTGTATTTGTTGTTGTTAAAGAGCCAGGTGATGCAGCTGCAAAAATTGATTCAACTAAAGAAGTAAGTGTATTTTACAAAGGCTTTACTTTGAAAGGGGAAGTATTTGATACGAATATCAAATCAAGAGATTCTGCATCTAAGCCTTATGAAGTTAATTTAGGTACAGGAACTGTAATTCCAGGTTGGGAAATTGGTTTAAAATATTTCACAAAAGGATCAAAAGGATCACTTTATGTACCAGCAATGTTAGCATATGGTCCACAAGCAAACGGACCAATCAAAGCTTATGAAAATTTAGCTTTTGATATTGAAATTAAAGATGTGAATACTAAAAAGCCAGTTGCTCCAATGCCAAACTTAATGAATGGTGGTCAACAAGGTGGAAATCCAAATGCCCGTCAATAGTATTTTTATTTCGCTATAAATAATTACTCCTCAACATTAATTTGTTGGGGAGTTTTTTTTAAATTCTTAAGAAAGATAAGCAGCTAAATCAATCACTTCTTTTGCTTCCTTTACATCATGTACTCTTAAAATGGATGCGCCATTTAAAATACCTGCTGTATTTAATACGGTAGTGCCATTTAAGGCTTTATCAGCTGTTACATTGAGTGTTTTATAAATAGAAGATTTGCGGGAAACTCCCAGTAAAATGGGCAATTCAATAGAAGAAAAATCTGTAAGGTGTTTGATAATTTTAAAATTATCAGCAATACTTTTACCAAATCCAAATCCCGGATCAATGACCCAGTTGGATATTCCTAAATTGTTTAAAATTGTTTTTTTATTTACGAAATAGCTTTTTATTTCTTGTATTATATTTACACGTTCAGGAATTACATGCATTGTATTTTGATCTCCTGAAATATGCATTCCTACATAAGCTGCCTGAAATTTAGCAACTACTTTAAACATTTGCTCATCAAAACTGCCACAACTAATATCATTAACTATATGAGCACCCGCTTTTAAAGCGCCCTCAGCAACACTACTATTAAAAGTATCGACAGAAATTAAAGTATTGGGGTAGGTAGCATGAATAGCCTCAATAATAGGTAGCACATTACTTAGTTCTTGGAAGGCAGTTTGTAGAGTGGCGCCTGGTCTTGTACTTTGGCCACCAATATCAATAATTTGAGCTCCATCTTGAATGAATTTCCCTGCTTTTTCTACGGCCCAATCAATATTGTTAACCCTACTTCCTTCGTAGAAAGAATCCTGGGTAGCGTTCATAATTGCCATTATTTGTGGGGTCTTAAATTCCCATATTTGGTCTTTAGCAACAATTTTGAACATAGTTTTATTTTAAAGGCGTTATGCAGTATCTTGCAACTGTTCAAAGTTATTAACTAACCACGAAATTTGTACGTATTTCATGAGCCAAACTTCTTCACAATTTGATCAGGCAATTGCCTCTTGTAGTGATATTTTCATTAAAAAAACCAAGGATTATGGAACTGCATGGAGAGTTTTGCGCATAATTTCTGTAGTAGATCAAATATTTATAAAAGCATTACGTATTAGAACTATACAAGATTTGGGTACACAAAAAGTAGGGGATGATATTAAAGATGAATTCAAAGGCATTATAAACTACTCGGTAATTGGATTAATTCAATTAAAATTAAATGATCCAAAAGTGGAAGATCTTCCAGTAAATCAAGTTCAAGAGTTGTATCATCATTATGTTGATTTTGCAAAATCAACGATGCTTGATAAAAATCATGATTATGGCGAAGCTTGGAGAGATATGAGTCAGGAAAGTTTTGCGGATTTAATATTGGTAAAGTTGTTGCGTATTCGTCAAATTTTAAACAATGATGGTAAAACTTTAATCAGTGAAGGTATTGATGCCAACTTTGTAGATATACTAAACTATGCTGTATTTGCACTAATACTCATTGAAGAAGGCAAACACTAATTAACTCTATTAATAAATCAATTTTATGCAATCATTTTTGAAAATATTGCGTTGGAGTGTAGGCTTGTTATTTATTTTTTCAGGATTAATCAAAGCCAATGATCCATTAGGATTGAGTTATAAAATGCAAGAATTCTTTGATGTTTGGGGGATGTCTTTTTTGGCTGATTATACATTAGGCTTAGCATTTGTAATGAACATTTTAGAAATTGTAACTGGCATTGCATTAATTATAAAATTCCCCTATAAACAAACATTGTGGTTGTTGTTAGCCCTAATTATATTCTTCACTTTCCTTACTGGATATGCATTGTTTTCAGGTAAAATTAAAACCTGTGGATGTTTTGGGGATTGTATTCCATTAACTCCGAAAATGTCATTTATAAAAGATATCATTTTACTTATTTCAATTGTCATTTTATTGTTTACTCAGAAAAAAGTAAAGACTACAATGCATAAAGTATTAGGATTATTTATTATTATATTGGCTACTGCTGGAGTAGGCTACGGACAACAATATGTTTTGGCTCATTTACCAATTATTGATTGCTTACCCTATAAAGTAGGTAATGATATATTGGAGAAAATGAAATCACCAGCTGATGCAGTTGCTGACAGTATTTCTATTCAAATGGAATTTGAAAAAAATGGGAAATCCTTTTTATTTGATGCCAATCATTTTCCGGAAAACTTTGACTCAAGCTATAATTTCAAGAGCAGAAAAGAGGTGTTGGTTCATAAAGGGAATGGGTTAAAAGCGGCAATTGACGACTTTAGTCTAAATTCAATATTCACGAATGTAGATACAAGTAAGGCATTATTTACATCTTCAACCCCTTATGTTTTGGTATTTGCAGGCAATATTAATCCAAGTATTCCTTGGGATTCTTTAATGTCAACACTACATACCAAGCATAAACTAGTATATGTCGTAACTGCAGATAAATCAGGCGCTTCTAGTCTTCTAGCAAAAGAAAATATTCTAATAGGGGATATCACTATGATTAAAACGGCGGCTCGTGTATGGCCATCTGTGGTGATCATGAATGGGTCAACTATTATGCAAAAACAATCTTATTTAGATTACATAAAAAAATAGAATTTATTTAGAATCTAATATTTAGTAACTTAGGTAACAACCTTAAATTACTTGATATGTCTAAGATTAAAGAAATTCTACAAAAAAAAGGACCCGTTTTTAATGTAGTTAGCCCAGACACCAAAGTGGTTGAAGCTTTAAATATTATGAAGTCCGAAAACCTAAGTTATGTAGTTGTGATGCAGGATACCAAATATTTAGGTATCATGTCGGAGCGTGATTATACACATAAAATAAAACTACAAAATAGACATTCTGAATCAACAACAGTAAAAGAAATTATGTCTTCGGATTATCCAGTAATTGGTTATAGTGAGGATTTGCAAAGGTGTATGGTTTTAATGAATGTATATAAAACAAGGTACTTGCCTATATTTGATGAAATGGAATTCCAAGGCATTTTAACCATGCATGATTTAATGCGTGAAGTGATTGCTAAGGATGATACTTCAAAACCTGGGAATGATAGTTTGTACGAATTATAGTATTAAAACTATTTTTTGAATTGGGTTATTTAATGATGACTTCATTAATCATATTTTCTCCCATTTTTTCATTTACCCTCTCTATAATTTGTACTTTTTGAAAACCTAGTTCATTTTTTAATGGGCCTACATTGGTTTCAATAAATAATTTTTTGTCGAAAATGTAAATCTTATTAGTATACTTTGCAATGGTAGTACCCATAATTTCAGCCCAAACTTCTTCAATTTGTGCTGCTCTTATTCCGTTTTTTATTTTACTGCTTTGAACAAATTGTTTCAAAGCATCTCCAATTTTGAATAATGCCATAGGGTTGCAATTTACTTAATTTTAAAGCTCAATTTCAATTAATTGATAACTATCCAAATGTTTGCCAAGTAATGTTCCAACACGATCTTTATGCGTGTCTGTAATAAATACTTGTCCATCCGTTGAATGGCTCACCCAGGAAAGTAACTGAATCATTCTTAGCTCATCTAGTTTTTCAAAAATATCATCCATTAATAAAATAGGAGAGAACCCTTTATTTAATTTAATTAATTCCCATTCCGCTAATCTTATGGCAAATAATAAACTCTTTCGCTGTCCTTGTGATGCTTCTTGTTTAAAGGATTGTCCTTGAATGGTGATTATCAAATCGTCTTTATGTATACCCACATTGGTTCTTTGTAATAACTTATCTTTCTGTAATGAATTTTCTAATATTACATTGAATGATCCATTTTGTAATTGAGATTGATATTCAATATTGATTTGATCTTTTTGTCCAGCAATGTTTTCATATAATTTCAAAATTGCTGGTAAATAAGTGTTAATTAATTCAGTTCTAGCTTTGAAAATTATTTCTCCATGTTGAATCAATTGACCATTTATTGTTTCTAATAACAATGCATCTAAAACACCTGTTTCATTTGACTGTTTTAATAAACTGTTCCGTTGGACAAGTACTTTGTTATAAGCAATTAAATGTTTAAGGTATTCAGGATACATTTGAGACAACAAACTATCCATCAACCTTCTTCTTTCCTCGCTAGACCCAGTAATAATTTGTACATCATCTGGGGCAATCATTACACAGGGAACTTTACCAATATGTTGAGACAACTTTGTATAAGGTTCTTGATCGTAATAAAATTCTTTTTTTAAATTTTCTCTTAAAATACAAGTAATAGGCGTGAGGTCTCCATTAATTTCATACTTTCCTTCCACGCGCATACCTTGAAATGCATGATGTACATTTTGGGCATCTGGTCTACTAAAATAACTTTTGGTAAAAGAAAGATAATAAATGGCATCCAAGACATTCGTTTTGCCAGTGCCATTGGGCCCAACTATACCCACAATTCTATCTGTAAATACAAATTGCTTTTGTATGTAGTTTCTAAATTGAACTAAAGAAAGTTGTTGAAGCCTTACCATGGGTGCAAAATACATAAGAAAAAGCTGTATTTTTATTCAAATTTTAAGGAATGACCCTAATAAGTGAGCAACAACTTCCTAGTATCGTTAAAAGACTTGCCCATCAGATTTTAGAGACCTATCCAGGATTACAAAATGCCGTAATTGTTGGATTACAACCTAGGGGGGTGTTTTTAAGTGACCGAATTGTGGCTGCATTACAACAAGAGCTTTCTAATGATCAGGTAATTTACGGCAAATTGGATATTACTTTTTATCGTGATGATATTAGAAGAGAACTCCATGTACCCACCCAAACCGACCTACCATTTAGTATTGAAGGAAAAACAGTGATTTTGATAGATGATGTATTATTTACAGGCAGAACCATTAGGGCTGCTTTGGATGCATTATTGTCCTTTGGCCGACCTTCAAAAGTGGCTTTATGTGTATTGGTGGACCGTAAACCAAGCAGAGAACTACCCATTCAACCTGATTTTTCTGGAAAAGAAATGGATGCGCTAACTACACACAAAGTTAAAGTACGCTGGAAGGAAAATGACGGGGTGGATGACGTGATTTTGATAGGTGAATAATTTATATTAATTTTGTTTTTTAATGGCACTATCTACCAAACATCTTCTTGGTATCAAGGACCTCAATACTGAGGATATTCAACTTATTCTATCTACAGCAGGTCAATTTAAAGAGGTTTTACAAAGACCTGTTAAAAAAGTTCCCAGTTTAAGGGATGTGAATATTGTTAATCTTTTCTATGAAAATTCAACTAGAACCAGAATTTCGTTTGAACTAGCTGAAAAAAGATTATCCGCTGATGTGGTAAATTTTACTGTTTCTAGTTCCTCAGCGGCAAAAGGGGAAACCTTACTGGATACTATAAATAACATTTTAAGTATGAAAGTGGATATGGTGGTAATGAGGCATAGCGCTTCTGGAGCCCCTCACTTTTTAGCAAAACATATTGACGCAGCCATTATTAATGCAGGTGATGGAATTAACGAACATCCTACACAGGCATTATTAGATGCTTTTTCGATGGTTGAAAAATTTGGATCTTTAAAAGGTTTAAAAGTAGCTATTTTAGGAGATATTATGCATAGCCGAGTAGCGCTTAGTAATATCTATTTATTGAAGAAAATGGGCGCAGAAGTAATGGTCTCAGGGCCACCCACTTTAATACCTAAATATTTGCAAGAAGCAATGGATATTAAAGTAGAATACAATATCGACAAAGCATTGGCATGGTGCGATGTAGCCAATGTGCTTAGAATTCAATTAGAGCGTCAAAATCAGCCTCTATTCTCTTCTTTAAGGGAATATAACTTAGCATATGGCATCACCATGGAACGCCTAAATAAGCTTAATAAAGAAATTGTAATTATGCATCCAGGTCCAATTAACCGAGGTGTCGAAATGGATAGTGATGTTGCAAATAGCAAACATTCTATTATTTTAGATCAGGTAGAGAATGGGGTAGCAGTAAGGATGGCTTGTTTATACCTTTTAACTGGAAGATCTAATCCTGCCTAATACTTGTTTGTTTTAACTATTTACCTACTTTTATAGTATGCAAAGAATCTGCTTATTTCCTGGCACATTTGATCCAGTTACACTTGGTCACATTGATATTATCAATAGGTCACTCCCTTTGTTTGATAAAGTGATTGTTGGTATTGGAATGAATGCTGCAAAAAATCCAATGTTTAGTGCAGATCAACGTCGCTTATGGTTTGAAGAAATTTATAAGGATGAGCCAAAAGTGGAAGCAGCCATTTATGATGGATTAACTATAAAATATTGTCAAGCAATTGGTGCTAAATTTATTTTAAGAGGCATTAGATACGTAAGTGACTTTGAATATGAAAAAACGATTGCTGATGCGAATCGTACCATGGATAAACATATTGAAACCATCTTCCTAACTGGTGAACCTAAGTACACTTCCGTTGCATCTACTATTGTAAGAGATATCTTAAGAAACGGAGGAGACGCTTCGCCATTTTTACCAGAGGCAGTTATTAAAAGTTTGAACAGATAATAGCTAGTTCTTGTCAAAATTTGCTAATCAAGTTGATTGATCAAAATCCTGTATTTTTCTATAACTTCTAAAATGGTTGGATAAGTATTATCAAGGCAATGTCTTGCTTTGTCTAAAGAAATCCATTCAATTTTTTCAATATCCTCAGAAGTTTGAGGAATCCCATCTTGCAAATTTGGAATGGTCATATGAAACCAATAGGCGCGTTTTACAACCTCCTCATTAAGGTATTTATCAAAATAGGTATGATTGGTAAAACATAACATTTGATGTAATTGTATATTATTTAGCCCTGTTTCTTCCTCTACCTCACGCACTGCACAGGACTGGATCGTTTCTCCCTCATCTAATTTACCTTTTGGTAAATCCCAAAAACCACGTCTAAAAATCCATAGAATTTCACCATTGGGATTGGTAACCAAGCCACCTGCTGCAATTATTTGTTTTGGCATAAAAATGTGTATAGTATTTAGTAACTCTTTTAGCAAAATTAGCATTTAGCCTTTAAATTCGTGCCAAGAATAAATAACAATCATGACCAACGAAAAAGCAGTAGCAGAAAAATTATTACAGGTAGGAGCGGTTAAATTAAGTCCAAACAACCCATTCACATGGGCAAGTGGTTGGAAAAGCCCAATTTATTGCGATAACCGTAAAGTATTATCATTTCCCTATGTACGCGATTTTATTAAAAGTGAAATGTGTAATGTTATTTTTGAAAAATTTGACGGAGCAGATATGTTAGCAGGTGTTGCCACTGCAGGAATTCCTTGGGGTGCAATGGCTGCTGATCAATTAAAATTACCCTATATCTATGTGCGTCCTAAACCAAAAGAACATGGATTAGGCAATCAAATTGAAGGAGCATATGCTTCTACTAATAAAATTTTAGTGATTGAAGATTTAATATCTACTGGCAAAAGTAGTTTACAAGTGGTTGATGTTTTAAGAAACGCTGGTTTAGATGTAGTTGGTATGGTATCCATTTTTAATTACGGATTTAACATAGCCGATGAAGCTTTTAAAGCTGCAGGTGTTCCATTCCATTCATTAACTAATTATGCAAGTTTAATTGAACTAGCTGTGGAGAAAGGAGATGTAGATGCTACTACCCAAGATACTTTAATGCAATGGAGAGAAAGTCCTTCCACTTGGAATCAATAAATTTAGTTTGCTAATTTAGCTTCGCATTAAAATTTTTTACTAATTCAATTGCTTTTGAATCGCATTCATTGCTTCACGCATTACTGATTCCTTCAAATTTAAAGTTTTAGTTGTGGTGAAATTGATGGGTACTGTTTTTGTAAAAATACCCTTTGATAAGGTTGCGTTTCCTTGTATCGTAAACTTTAGTGGTTTATTAAACATTACATCAACACTATGTTTTAAAATATTAGCTAATTCAATTTCCATTTTAGCAGGTACCACAAAATTAGATGAAGCAGGAATTACTAATACAGTATCCAAAGCATAATGGGTTAATTTTTGGTCATTCACGAAAATATCGCAATCTATTTTTTTAAGAGATAATTCAAAATTATTCGGATTAAAATATTCAACTTGGGCATTTAAAATATTTTGTTTTAGACTTGCTTTCTCAATTTTAAAAGATTTTACTCCTTTAAATTCAAAAGATTTAGGGCTCCCACAACTAACTAATACCAAAGTAATTAGCAATATTTGAATAATTCGAAATTTCATTTTTAAAATTTTGCTCAAATTAATAGGTTATTGACTCTTGAAAAAATATATTTACACAAGTTTTTGTTAATCATGCTTATCACCGTATTGCCTTATTTTGGAACTATTGACTTTGTAAAATCCATTACAAATCAAAATGATATTTATTTCGACAATGAACAATCATTCACTAAAATGAGTTTTAAAAATAGAATGGTTATTGCTACAGCTCAAGGGGCACTTCACTTAACTATCCCAATAATAGGAGGCAGGGATCAAAAGTTACCCCTCAAAGAGGTTAAAATTGCCTATAATAGTCCATGGCATCATCAACATTATAAAGCAATAACTTCAAGTTATCAAAGAGCTCCCTATTTTGAATATTACCAAGAAGATTTGAAATTAATTTACAATTCAAATCATGTGTTTCTAGTTGATTTTTTATTGGAAGCTCAATATTGGATAAAGAAACAACTCAAAGGGAATTGGAGCATTTCAGCAACTAAACCAAATGGAATCACTGAGGATGTAAAAGTAATAACCCGAAATTATTCATTTTCACTTCCTAAAAATTATCATCAGCTACCAAATCCAATTGTTTATTCACAAGTATTTGAAGATAGAGTAGGGTTTTTACCTAATTTAAGTATACTAGATTTACTTTTTAATTGTGGAGGCAAACAAGCAAAACACTTATTGTCTTTGTAAAAATTCGTGTACCCATTTTTCATATTGAACCATTTCATTCCACTCCGAACTATTTAATAAATAATCCATTACTTCGTTTTTACTTGATGCATTGATAGCAATATTTTTAATTTTCTCTTCAAAAATGGCTTTCTTCAATTGATAACTTTTAACAATAGACAACATCAGCAACTTATTTGCTAAAACTTCCTCAGTTGAATCTTTGGACATAAATGTATTGTCTTCATGATACCCAGCAAACAATAATGGGTCTTCATGAGCCTTTATCCAATTTTTTGTTTGGTTAACTAAATCACTATAAGCCAATTCTTTTTCAATAAAAGGTTTGTTGATTAAATTGTTTAATTCATTAGCAGCACCAGGCATTTTAGATTGGATTTTCGATTGGATTTTATTTGACTTTTTCAAATAAAATGGATTTTTTTTAGCTAAATGTAATTTATGTATGGGGCTACTATTTGTTGATGCTAATTTAAGCTCACCATACTTTAGAATGTTAACTGTTGTTGTATTTGATGCGTTTAAAAAGAAAAAAGCTCCGATTAATAAAAAGCAGGCCATCAAAATTATCTTTTGATTTATATTTTGATTTGTTCTTTTATGAATTCCATTGATAAGTTCAATACGTGTTTTTAAATCTGCATTATTTGAATTCGCTGCTAAAAATAGCTGATGATTGTTTTCAAGTGAATTTTCTGCTACTGCTATTAATGCTTTTGAATAGGCAATTGGATTATTTGTGATATTTACTACATATTCATCACAAGCAATTTCTCTTTGCAGGTTTAATTCCTTTTTGAATAAATAAACTAAAGGATTAAACCACAATAGTATGCCAGATAGCTCAATCATTAAATTTAATAAATAATCCTTTCTAGTGATATGTGCATATTCATGCAATAAAAGCAATTTTAATTCTTGTTGGGCAATTTGATTGCACAATGAAATTGGTAATAATATAATATGCTCAAGAACACCAAAAACAATAGGAGAAGTGATTGTTGTATTCATTCCAATTTTTAAATTTTCTTTCAATTGGACATGATCCACTTTTTGGAGTAATTCGTAATAATCATTTGTTGAAAAATTGCTACTATTTTTCAACTTTCTTAGCGAAGTATATTGAAAAGAAAACTTTACTATTAATACGGAAAGTATAACTATATATATATTAAATACTATTAAATTTAAATTTGAAA
>CAIQQR010000113.1 GCA_903874055.1 uncultured Bacteroidota bacterium
AATTATTGGAAACCCTACTCCTAAATTTAGCGGTGGTTTCAATAACCAGTTCACTTATAAAAATTGGGATATGAGTGTGTTTGTAAACTTTGTTTATGGAAACACAATTTACAATGCAAACAAAGTAGAGTTAACAAACGGCTATACCAACAATGCTAACTTATTAGCAGTAATGGCTGATCGTTGGAAAACAGTTGGTCCTGATGGTTCTATTTTACAATATGTAAATTCAGCTGGTACTGTAATTGGTGTTGATCCAGCAATATTAACTAATGCAAATATCAATGCTAAAATTTGGCAACCACTTAAGAGTGCCGGTGCTTTCTACCCATCATCATGGGCAATGGAAGATGGTTCTTTCTTGAGAATTAATAATATTACTATTGGTCATACCGTGAGCTCTAAACAATTATCAAAACTTAAAATTAACAAATTAAGATTTTACTTAACTGGTAACAACCTAGCAATATTCACAAATTACACTGGATATGATCCTGAAGTAAGTGTATCTAGTAATGGATTAACGCCTGGTTTAGATTACTCAGCATATCCAAAGAGCAGATCATTTGTATTTGGATTGAACGCAACATTTTAATTGACAAATTTTTAAATTATAGTTATGATTAATAAATCTTTTTATAAATATTTTTTAGCATTATTGCTACCAATTACAATCTTATCGGGTTGTAAGAAATATTTAGATCAACAACCAATCACAGAGTTAGGTACTAATATGGTATTTAGCGATGTACCAAATGCTACTAAAGCAGTAGTATCAGTTTACAGTCGTTTAGTTGGTGACCAAGGATATGGTATTCGTTTAAGTTTATACTATCCAGTGGATAACGATGAAATGCAAGGACCAACTGGTGCTGCTGATAACGATCGTCGTGATATTGCTCGTTATAGTGCCACTTCGGGTAATGCACAAATTACCAGTCCGTTTAATCAAATTTTTACTGGTATTGAATTTGCAAATAACTGTATTGATAATATTCCTGCAATGGATAAATACAAAACAGGAAGCGACCAGGAGAAAAAGCAATTACAACGTTTATATGGTGAGTCTTTAACTTTACGTGCTCAGTTTTATTTAGAGGCTATCAGAAACTGGGGTGATTTACCAGCACACTTTACGTCTGCTGCTAATTTAGCAAATGAAAATCCTTTCCCTAAAGCAACAGATAGAGATTCTTTATACGAAGTGCTTTTGAATGATTTAAAAACTGCTGAAAATTTAGTGCCTTGGAGAAAAGATGTATCTAGCATTGGAGATCCAATTGATGAAAGAATTACTAAAGGTGCTGTTAAAGCATTAAGAGCAAGAATTGCTTTATACCGTGCAGGATATTCTTTAAGAAAAAATGGTCAAATGGCGCAAGGTTCAAATCCTGCTACTTATTATAAAATTGCATTGGATGAAACCAATGAAATTATTGCATCTGGACAACATGGTTTAAATTCAAGTTTCAAAGCATTATGGAGAGACCAAGTAGGTGCACATGCTGCTGCTGATCCTGATGGAGAATTAATGTTCCAAGCAAGTGGAACAGGTAGAACAGGTGTAGGTGATACTAAATTAGGTTACTACAATGGACCAAAAGTGGGAAGTTATGGTAACGTAAGTATCAACGTTTTGCCTTCATATTTTTATGCATTTGATTCAACGGATTTAAGAAGAGATGTTACCTGTGCTGCTTATAACGTTAATGCGGATGGTGCTACAAAAGTAGGGCAAGCAATTACAGCAATTAACGATGGTAAATACAGAAGAGATTGGACAAGCAATCCTAGTATCGCACCAACCGATGCGGTTCAATACTTAAGTTTAAAATGGCAAATCATAAGATACTCAGATGTATTGTTAATGAATGCAGAAGCGGAGAATCAATTAAACGGTCCAACTGCTGCAGCTTATAATGCAATCAATCAAGTTCGTCGTAGAGGGTATGGTAAATCCATTACAACTGCTGATGCAACCGTTGATTTACCAGCTGGTTTATCTCAAGCTGATTTTTTTAAAGCAATCGTAAAAGAACGCTCTTTAGAATTAGGTGGAGAAGGAATCAGAAAGTATGATTTAATACGTTGGAACTTATTAGCTACAACAATTGCGAATACAAAAGCAACTTTATTGGCAATGTCTACGTTATCTGCACCATGGAATACTTTGCCAACTTCAATGTACTTTAAAACTAATAATACTGCTGATGATAAAGCTGCTTGGAGTAATTCGTTCTATAAAACAGCTCCAACGACAACACCTACAGGTACTACAAAAGTAGTTTGGATGAGTGCTGCCATTAATACAACAGCATTATCTCGTTTTGCTACTGGATTTACTTCAGGTAAATCAGAATTACTTCCAATACCTCAACCAGTACTGGATGCCAACTTTAACATGAAGCAAAATCCTGGATACTAATATTTAATAGCATAATTTTAATAAGGCAGTTTTTACTGCCTTATTTTTTTTCTTAAATTTTAACTTATGAAATTTCGACCCCTTTATTTCGCAATTTCTTTTTGTATTTTGGCTGCTTCATCAAAGGCACAGACCATTGCTTTTCCTACTGCCGAAGGATTTGGCAAATATGCAACAGGAGGCAGAGGTGGCGAAGTTATTAAAGTGACTAATTTAAATGATGATGGTCCTGGTAGTTTTAGAGCAGCAGTTTCGCAAAAAAATCCACGCATCGTGGTTTTTGATGTTGCAGGAACGATTCATCTTTTAACCAAAGTAAATATTTTAGGAAACATCACCATTGCCGGACAAACTGCTCCTGGTGATGGTATCTGTTTAGCCGATCAATCTGTTGGTATTGGAGGAGATAATATCATTGTAAGATATATGCGGTTTAGATTGGGAGATAAATATCAAAATAAAGGAATGGTGGATTTGAGCGGTGATGATGATGCATTCGGAGGCAACAGACATAAAAATGTAGTGATTGATCATTGCAGTATGAGTTGGAGTAATGACGAAGTTTTTTCAATTTATGGTGGCGATAGTACTACTTTACAATGGAACTTAATTGCTGAGCCTTTAAACTATTCGTATCATTTTGAAAAAGGGGATACCGATTTTGAAAAGCATGGATACGGTGGTATTTGGGGAGGAAGTCATTTGAGTGCGCATCATAATTTGTTTGCACATTGTGTAAGTAGAAATCCAAGATTCAATGGTGCAAGATTAGGCGCAGGCAATGAGTTTGTTGACTTCACTAACAATGTAATTTATAATTGGGAACATAATAGTGTGTACGGAGGAGAAGCGGGTAAATACAATATGGTCAATAATTATTATCGACCAGGTCCTTCAACTGCGGCAAATGTAAATCATAGAATTGTAAACCCAACTACTAATGAAACCAGAGGTTTGGGTGAGTTTTATGTAAATGGAAATTTTGTTGACGGTAATGAAAATGTCTCTAAAAATAATAAATTAGGCATCGACATTGATCCTAAAATAAGCGATGCTCAAAAAATGAATGCGATTGTTTCAACACCTTTTGAAACCTTACCCATTAATGTACAAAATCCTAAAGCAGCCTATATTTCTATTTTGAATCATGTAGGGGCTTCTTATAAAAGAGATACCATGGATGCTAGAATTATTCAAGATGTAGTACAGCGAAGAGGAATGATTATTGATGTTCAAGGGCATTATACGCATGGGACAGCCTATGAAAAAACTTTAAGTGCTTGGCCTACTTTACAATTAGCGCCAGCGCAAGTGGATACGGACAATGATGGTATGCCGGATGCATGGGAAATTGCAATGGGATTAAATCCAAATAAGGCGAATGATCATAACTATGAATTGTCTAAATTGTATACTAATATTGAAATGTATTTAAATAGTATTACTCCTTAATAGTACAATAATGAAAAAAATACTTTTTGGCGTTTTTGCTTTTTTGATTTTAGTATCCGCAATGCCGGATAAAAAAATGAAAATATGGTTATGCGGGGATAGTACTATCGCCATAAAGCAAACCAATACCTATCCTGAAACTGGATGGGGTATGCCATTTATTTATTTTTGGGACTCCACTATTCAGGTTAATAATTTAGCTAAGAATGGTAGAAGTACTAAAACTTTTATCAATGAAAATTTGTGGAAACAAGTAGTGGATGGTGCTAGCGAAGGGGATTATGTTTTTATACAGTTTGGACACAATGATGAATCCGAAGAAAAGAAAGACAGATATACTACACCTGATGAATTTAAGGCGAACCTTACCAAATTTGTTAAAGAAGCGCGCGCACTTAAGGCAATCCCTATTTTATTGACACCGGTTTCACGAAGAAAGTTTGATACTTTGGGCACTGCACTAGAAACACATAAAATATATAGTGCATTAACCAAAGAGGTAGCGGATAAAGAGAAAGTATTATTTATTGATTTGGATGCCAAGAGTCGTGCACTGTATCAATCTTTTGGTAAAGAAAATTCCACTTTATTATTTGTTCAATTAAAACCTGGAGAGCATCCAAATTATCCAGAAGGAAGAATTGATAACACCCATTTTTCGGAACTAGGCGCTCGACTTATTGCGCAATTGGTATTAAAGGAGCTGAAAGAATTAAACACAGATTTAAATAATCACATCATTGACCCTAAAGCAAAACAATATGACTATGTGGTTGCTAAGGACAATAGTTCGGTACACCATTCTATCCAAGAGGTTTTAAATTTAATTCCTTCTGGAAATATAAAGCCTGTCCGAATCTTTATTAAAAATGGAGTTTATCAGGAAGTAGTAACTGTAGATGCTAGTAAGTCCAATATTATTTTAGTAGGTGAAAGTGAAGACAATACTATTATTAAATATGATAATCATTCGGGAATGCGAGATGCCAATGGAGACACTTTAAATACATGGACCTGTGCATCGGCATTTATTTACGGCAATGATTTTCAAGCGCAACACATCACTTTTAGTAATCAAGCAGGATTCAATGCAGGACAAGCTGTTGCATTAAGAGTAGAGGGAAATAGAGCTTCTTTTTTTAATTGTAAAATGCTTGGATTTCAGGATGTATTATTTTTGAGTGGGAATGGGGTGAAACATTATTTTCAAGATTGTTATATTGAAGGAACAACTGATTTTATTTTTGGTGCTGCTACTGCTTTATTTGATAATTGTTTAATTCACAGCAAGAAAAATTCACATGTAACTGCAGCGTCTACCAATTCAATTATACCTTATGGGTTTGTATTTAAAAATTGCAAGTTAACTGGAGATTCATCTTTGAATAAAGTTTCTTTGGGAAGACCATGGAGCCCTACTGCAAGTGTAACTTATATTAATTGTTGGTTAGGAAAACATATTGTGGAAGAAGGCTGGAACAATTGGAAGAATCCTGCTAATGAAGCTACTGCAAGATATAGTGAATACAACAGTACTGGTCCTGGCGCCAATCCAACAAAGCGTGTTAGTTGGAGTAAACAACTTACTGCTGAGCAAGCAGCTGATTTAACGATTTCAAAAATATTTGGTACATGGCAACCCGCAAGAAAATAATATTATTTTTTCTTGCAAGTATAGTATTGCAATTGGTGTATTTGTCTAATACATTTGGACAAGTTACTAATAGCGTTACTTATACAAATCCTATTATTCACGAGGACTTTAGTGATCCGGATGCAATTAGGGTAGGCAATCATTTTTATATGACTGCTTCTAGTTTTGTCTCTGTCCCTGGGTTACCAATTTTAGCATCCGATGATTTAGTACATTGGAATTTAATTGGCTATGCTTTACAAAATAATGTCCCTGCTGAATATTATAAAAAAGTAATTCATGGTGCAGGTGTTTGGGCACCAAGCATTAGATATCATAATGGAACATTTTACATTTACTATCCTGATCCCGATTTTGGTATTTATATGATTCAATCAAAAACTATTACTAGCAATTGGAGTGAACCTGTATTGGTTTTGCCAGGTAAAGGTTTGATTGATCCTTGCCCTTTATGGGATGAAGATGGGAAGGTATATTTAGTGCATGCCTATGCAGGTAGTAGAGCAGGCATTAAAAGTGTTTTGTCAATGAAGGAGTTAAACGCAGAAGGAACTAAAGTAATTGATGAAGGAAAATTAATTTATGATGGACACGGAATTGACCCCACGGTGGAAGGTCCAAAATTATATAAGCGCAATGGCTGGTATTATATTTTTGCACCTGCTGGTGGTGTTAGTACTGGTTGGCAAATTGCATTAAGATCAAAAAATATTTATGGTCCTTATGAACGCAAAAAAGTAATGGAGCAAGGCACTTCCACTACCAATGGTCCACATCAAGGCGCTTGGGTGCAAACAAATACGGGAGAAGATTGGTTCATTCATTTTCAAGATAAAGGTGCATATGGTCGTATTACCCATTTGCAACCGATGGTATGGAAAAATGATTGGCCTGTCATTGGATTGGATAAAGATGGTGATGGAATCGGGGAGCCAGTAATTACCTATGCAGCTCCAAAAATTTCATCAGGAGCGAATATAAAAAATTCAATTAGCTCCAATAAATTAGCAACAGCAAATCCTTTTCAATGGAATGCAACACCACAGGCTAATTGGCGTATGGCGTATGAAAATGGTTTTAGACATTACGCTATTTTACAAAATGATAGTGCTATTAATTTATGGAACTTTCCTGCTATGTATTTGCGAAAACTACCAGCCGAAAAATTTATAGCAACTACTAAAATCACATTTAATAGTTTGCAAAAAGAGGAGCGTGCAGGTTTTATTATATTCGGGAAATCATATGCGGCTATTGAATTAAAAAATACAGAAAAAGGGTTGGTGTTGAACTATGTTGAATGTAATAAAGCGGAAAAGGGAGGGAAAGAAATAGTGACTCCACTCACTACGCTAATAACGACTCCAATATCTACTTTGGGGGCTACCAATAATATAATTAGTATTTATTTTCGCATACAAATGGACACTAATGCAAAAGCTAGTTTTGCTTACAGTTTGGACGGAGTTACATTTACAAGCATACCCAATACATTTATTGCCATGCCTGGAATTTGGGTTGGTGCAAAAATTGGTTATTATTGTGTTAGCAATCACATTACAAATGATGCAGGTTATCTAGAAATAAATTCATTTAATATTCAATCAACAACCATTCAAAAATAATTTTATGAAAAAAATATTGCTGTTCTTAAGTTTTATTTTATCTGTTTATGTTTTAAATGCACAATCAAAAAAAGAAGTTGGAGTGCAGGATGCAGTGAAACAACTAACTGCTGCTATGATTTCTGGTGAAAAAACTGAATTGGAAGCAGTAGCATCAGATCATCTAAGCTATGGACATTCAGGAGGACATGTAGAAGGTAAGACAGAATTTGTAGAGAAAATTGCAAGCGGTAAATCTGATTTTGTAACCATTGATATTACGGAGCAAACTATTGATATCATTGGTAAAACAGCGGTAGTAAGACATATGTTTAATGCTACTACAAATGATGGCGGCAAACCGGGTACAGTGAAATTAAAAGTGTTACTTATTTTGCAAAAAGAAAATGGCGCTTGGAAATTATTAGCTAGACAAGCGGTTAAGGCTTAGCTTTTCTTTTTTCAGAGGATGCGCGTTGGTGTAATTCAGTAGCCAATACCACATCTTCAAAATCTTTTATAGGACGTTTGCTTTCAATTTGTTTGATTAGCAGTTCGGCAGCGATACGCCCCATTTCATATGCGGGTTGGCTTACCACTGAAAGTGATGGTGCCAATAAGTCGGTTAAATCTAAATTACTAAAACCTACTAAGGCAACTTGTTTTGGAATAGAAATATTTTCTTGTTGACAATAGCGCATCACATTGGTTGTAATTTTATCTGAACAGGCTAATACTGCATCTGGCTTTTGCTTTGTCTTCATTGCCTGAGACATAATATCAGCAACCTCTTCATAGATTAATCCTCCATGTAAACAATAATAAATATTATTTGGATCTAACTTAATATTGTGATCCCTTAAAGCAGCAGTATATCCTTCCACTCTTTCTTTAGTAATGGATAAGTAGGCTGCATTTGCAATACAAGCAATATTGGTAAATCCATTTTTTATAAAATGTGTAGTTGCTTCATAGGCAGCTTTGTAATTATCTACGGAAACTTTATGAATATCTGGAAAATCTACCACCCTGTCAAAAGACACCATATTCATGCCTCTTGCATGAAGTTGTTGAACATGAGAAAAGTCGGATGTTTCAGCTGAAACTGAAAATATGATTCCATCCACACTTCTTGAAGCCAAGTATTGTAAGGAAGAAACCTCTTTCTCAAAATCTTCCTTGCTCTGAACAATAATTACATTGTATCCTTTTTCTTGTGCCACTGATTCAATTCCATTAATAGCTTGTGAAAAAAAGCTATTGGCAATTTCACAAACTAAAACGCCTATAGAACTACTTCGTTTTTCTTTTAAACTTAAAGCAATTGGATTGGGACGATAATTATTCTCTTTTGCATATAAAAGTACCTTTTCCTTTGTTTCAGGGCTAATCTCATAACTGTCTCTCAAAGCCCTACTCACCGTTGAGGTAGATAGGCCCAATGCTTTGGCAATATCTTTGATGGTGATGGCTTCAAATCTCATTTTATTTGCAGGTTTGTTTCATAAAGTTAGTGCATTTTTACGCAATTTATACCGGTATCGTTTGCGTAAAATGGCCCAATTATTAACGGAGTTAAAAGAGTCAAAATGGGGTTATTTCATTAAATTTATTCCTCTATGAAACGATTGATAATTGCCTGTTTAGCAAGTATTTCTTGCATTTTGGGAACTGCCCAATCTCAACCTAATTTTAAGGTTGCCACAACCTCTTTTAAAAAAGATACGCTCTTAATTGAGAAACCAATATCTATTGCTCAAAGTAGTAATTTGGTTACCCAAGCAATTAATGAAGCAATTGAATTAATGCATAAAAAAGGAGGTGGAGTTGTTGTGCTTCCAAAAGGACAATGGATATCTGGTCCAATAGTATTAAAATCAAATGTAAATTTCCATTTAGATAAAGGGGCATTATTAGTTTTTACTCCCGATTTTTCTCAATATCCTTTAGTAGTTTCTTCATTTGAAGGAGTGGATGCTGCAAGATGTCAATCGCCCATTTCAGCTGAAAACCAAACCAACATTGCCATTACGGGCGATGGTGTTATTGATGGAAATGGAATGTATTGGAGACCATTGAAAAAAGAAAAATTATCTGAGTCAGAATGGAAAAGACATTTACAAGTGTATGGTGGTGCTTTAACCGAAGATAAAAAAACTTGGTATCCAAGTAAAGCTGCCGTAGATGCCGCAAAATTAAAAGATATTGGAAAGTTAGTGGATGGAAAAAAATTAAGCGACTTTGAAAACATCAAAGATTTCTTAAGACCCAACATGCTAAGGATAAGTAATTGTAAGAACATTTTAGTTGAAGGTGTTACTTTCGAAAATTCACCTGCCTGGACCACGCACTTTTTAATGAGTAAGGATATTACTATCAAAGGAATGAAGGTTAAGAATCCTTGGTGGGGTACCAATACAGATGCGATTGATTTAGAAAGTTGTAGCAATGCAATTTTAGAAGATTGCGTATTTGATACAGGTGATGATGGCATTACAATTAAAAGCGGTAGAGACGAGGATGGAAGAAAAAGAGGTATGCCAACAGAAAATATTATTGTAAAAAACTGTACAGTATACCATTCACATGGTGGTTTTGTAATTGGCAGTGAAATGAGTGGTGGTGCAAAAAATATTTATATCTCAGATTGTAATTTTATTGGTTCTGATATCGGATTAAGATTTAAAACAGTAAGAGGTCGTGGTGGCGTAGTCGAAAATATTTATGTACACAATGTAAATATGAAAGACATTGTAGGAGAAGCAATTTTATTTGATATGTACTATTTTGCTACAGATCCAATTAAATTATCAAATGAAGAAGCCGCAAAAGTGGTAGTTGAGAAATTCCCTGTAACGGAAGCAACTCCTCAGTTCCAACATTTTTATTTTGATAATATTTTTTGTGATGGAGCAAGCAAGGCAGTATTTGTAAGAGGTTTACCTGAAATGCATATCAAAGATGTAAACCTAGATAAGTTATTTATCAAATCAAGAGAAGGAATTCAAATTGAAGAAGCTACTGGTGTTAGCATTAAAAATTCAACTATCATTACTTCTGTACCAGGACCTATTTTAAATATAGTGAATGGGGAACAAATTGCTATTGACACAATTGCCATAAAAAGAGTTAACAACTACTCTGCTGCTACATTGCCTGAAAAATTTGCTGCAACTGCAATGCATATTTGGCCGGACTCTTTTTCGGTAAAGCCAGGTGGCAAAGCAAGATGGAGTTATGATCAAGGCGTAATATTAAGAGGTATTGAATCCTTATGGAATGCCACAGGGGATGCACAGTATTTTAAATACTTACAACATTCCATGGATTATTATGTAAATGATGCTGGTATCATTTACGATTATAAACCTGATGAATTTAACTTAGATCATTTAAACAATGGAAAAATTCTTTTAACGCTTTATCAGGTTTCCGGGAAGGAAAAATATAAAAAAGCAATTGATCAATTACGAGATCAACTTAAAAGCCAGCCAAGAAATACTTTGGGTGGCTTTTGGCATAAAAAAATATACCCTAACCAAATGTGGTTAGATGGTTTATATATGGGGGCAGCATTTTATGCGCAGTATGCAAGTGTGTTTCATGATACTGCTGCTTTTAAGGACATCACCAATCAATTTGTATTAGCCGAAAAATATACTAGAGACAATGCAACTGGATTATTAATGCATGCATGGGATGAGAGCAAGCAACAACAATGGGCTGATAAAAATTCAGGTAAGTCGCCACATGTTTGGGCAAGAGCAATGGGTTGGTATGGTATGGCATTGGTGGATGCATTGGATTATTATCCAGCACAAGATGCGGGTAGAAAAGAGTTGATTCAAATTTTACAAAGATGGGCTAAGGCAATTGCACAAGTACAAGATTCGAAAGATGGATTATGGTTTGATATATTGGATGCACCAACAGATACAAGAAATTATAAAGAAGCATCTGCTTCAAGTATGTTTACACGTGTATTGTATAAAGCAGTAAGACATGGATACATTGGCAACGAATATTTAGCGAATGCTAAAAAAGCATACGCTGGAATTTTATCCCATTTTATTGTGAATGAGCAAGGTCAAATTAATTTAAAAGGGACAGTGAGCGTTTCTGGCTTAGGTGGAAATCCTTATCGTGATGGAAGCTTGGATTATTATTTTAAAGAGCCAGTGGTGGTGAATGATCCAAAAGGGATGGGTGCATTTTTGCAAGCGAGTGTAGAAGCAGAATTTTCTCAAACTGATGCAAAGCACCCTGTTGTATTATTAGATGCATTCTACAATAATGAAATAAAGAAAGATGCATTTGGTAATGATACTAGATGGCATTACACATGGGAGGATTTATCAAATGGAGGCTTCAGCATGTTTGGAAAGCAATTTGAAAATAATGGAGCTACTTTGCAAACCTTAACCACAGCTCCTTCTGCAACTACTTTAAAAAATGTTGGAGTGTATGTTATTGTGGACCCAGATAATATTAAAGATAATCCCAATCCCAATTATATGAATGCTAAAGATGCAGATGTAATTGCCAATTGGGTAAAAGAGGGTGGTGTTTTATTATTACTTGCCAATGATAGTGCGAATTGTGATTTAGCACATTTTAATATTTTATCTGACAAATTCGGCATTCATTTTACTGACGAATCTATTAATATGGTAAAAGGAAATGCATTTGAAATGGGAGCTGCTTATACTACCTATCAAAATGGAGTAATAAAATATGGCAATAAAATTTATGTAAAAGAAGTGAGTGCACTTAGTTTGTCTTCACGAGCGTATCCAATTGCCATTGCAAATAATCAAGTGGTAGCAGCAGTTGGTTATTTTGGAAAGGGCAAAGTAATTGCAGTGGGAGATCCTTGGTTGTACAATGAATATGTAGATGGAAGAAAATTGCCTTTTAGTTTTCAAAACTTTGAAGTTATGAAGCAAATTGTGAATTGGTCATTAAGAACAATAAATAAATAACCTCTTTCTTATTCTTGATGATTAAACATTTTAAAATAGTTAGCTTCATTGCTGCATTTCTATTTCAATCGCTATTTGTTTATGCGGGAGGGAAGGTGTGGAAAGTAAGTTCAAATGGAAATGGACAATTCACTTCAATACAGGCTGCTATTGATAAAATACCTGCCAACAACAATCACTTTCTAACCATTTTAATTGATGCGGGTATCTACAATGAAAAGTTATTGATTAAACATAAAAATAATTTTCAATTAATTGGTGCGGGTATGGATAAAACAATTATCACCCAATCTATTGCTAGAGACGCCTGGAGATGTGACCACAATGATGATTGGGGTGTTGCAACTGTGAATGTGGATTCAAGTTATGCAATCAATTTTTCAAATCTTACCATTCAAAATAATTACGGTTTTGAAAATACGGCAACAGTAAAAATGCCTTGTGCATTAGATTCAACCAATCAGAAAATAGTACAACCCACTGGTCATCAAATGGCGTTTAGAAGTTTTTACGCCACTCAGTTGAGTTTCACCAAATGTCATTTGAAAGCATTTGGTGGTGATACCATGAGTCCATGGAATACAACTAATGGCATGTTTTATTTAAAAGATTGTGTGTTAGAAGGGGGCGTTGATTTTTATTGTCCGCGTGGTTGGGCTTATGCTGAAAATTGCCTATTTATAAGCAATACTGGTCCAGCCGCTATTTGGCATGATGGATCATTGCATGAAGATGCAAAATCGGTTTTAGTGAATTGTACTTTTAAAGGATTTGATGGATTTAATTTGGGAAGATTTCATAGAGATGCACAGTTTTATTTAATCAAATGTCATTTTGCCTCTAATATGTCTTCAGAAGACATTTATCAAGTAAAAACAACTAACACATTAAGTTGGCCAAGAAGAGTGTATTATTTTGAATGTGATGGAGGCCCTACAAAAAATCAATTTTATAAAAATAATTTAGATCAAGCAAAGGGGAATCCTAAAGCTTCCTATATAAATGCGGCTTGGGTATTTGGTCAAAATTGGAATCCTATAAAACAATTATCAGCAAATAAATTATAATATTTTTAAATGAGTTTAGTAATATTAAATAAAGAAGTAGCAAAAAGGGATAGTCAATTAGTGATACCTGTTACTGAAAAAGTAATTCAGTTTGGGACAGGTGTATTATTACGAGGATTGCCAGATTATTTTATCCATAATGCAAATCAACAAAATATATTTAATGGAAGTATTGTTGTGATTAAATCAACAAGTAATGGAGGCGTAGATGTCTTTGCGCATCAGGATGCTATGTTTACGCATTGTGTGAGAGGCGTATATTTAGGACAAAATGTAGATAGGCATTTTATAAACACATCCATTAGTAGAGTGTTGACTGCAGCTAGTGAATGGGATAAAATTATTGCATTGGCTGCATCAAATGATATTGAAATTATTATTTCTAATACTACCGAGGCGGGAATGGTATTAGAAGAAAATGATACTTTTCATAATGGTGCACCAAATTCTTTTCCAGGAAAATTATTGGCCTTGTTATATGAAAGATGGAAACATTTTAACGGGGACATTCATAAAGGATGGGTTATACTACCTACCGAGTTAATGCCTGATAATGGAATACTATTAAATTCACTAGTGAATAAATTGGCGGTTATCTTAAATCTTCCTGAGTCATTTATACAATGGATGAATGAAGCGAATGAATTTTGCAATACACTTGTGGATAGAATTGTGCCAGGTATTTTAAGTGATGATGAAATGAAAACTCTTCAGGCTAAATTAGGTTACACAGATAATTTACTTATTTCAAGTGAACCCTTTGCATTATGGGCAATTGAATCTAGCAAAGCAACTACAATTGAAAAATTATCTTTTTCAAAAATTGATGAAAGCATTGTAATTGCTCCTTCTATTATAAAATTCAGAGAACTTAAATTAAGATTGTTAAATGGCACACATACTTTTAGCACTGCTGTTGCCATATTAGCAGGTTTTGATACAGTAATTGAAGCAATGAATAATAGTGATTTTAATAAGTTCATAAATCAATTAATTCATCAAGAATTAGTGCCTTGTATTGTAAGTGATACTATCACTCAACAAGAAGCTACCAAGTTTGCTGAAAAAGTATTAGAGCGATTTGCAAATCCATACATTCAACATAAGTGGACAAGTATTGCAATGAATTTTGAAGAAAAAATGAAAATGCGTAATGGATATTTAATGGATACTTATGCTGCCAATAATGCAACTCCTGCACAAGCAATGAGTTTGGGTTTTGCTGCATTCACAGTATATATGGAACAAGCCCATCATATTAAAGTGTCAGTTGAAAATTATTGCAACAACCCTTTATTTATTGAGCAAGTGGGCAAGTGGATAAATGATATTAATACAAAAGGAATGAAAAATATTTTAGCATCATGAAACAATTAATTTTAAAAGTAAATCCAAAAGACAATGTACTCGTTGCTTTACAAAACTTAAGCAAAGGAGATAGTATTTCTTTTGAGCAAAATAATATTGTGTTACAAGAGGATATTCCTGCTAAACATAAATTTTATATTACTGATTTAAGCAAAGGAAATGAAGTAATTATGTATGGGTTATTAGTAGGTAAAGTAACCATGGATGTAAAAGCAGGTGTACGTATGTCTACCGATAATTTACACCATGCTTCTGAGCCATATACTTTTAAACCTTACAATTACCAATGGGAGGCGCCGGATGTTACTAAATTTTTAGGTAAAACTTTTAACGGATATCATCGTAAGGATGGACGAGTGGGTACAGCCAATTATTGGTTGTTTATTCCTACTGTATTTTGTGAAAACAGAAATTTAGATGTTATAAAAGAGGCTTTGCATAACGAGTTAGGTTATTCTGTTTCTAATCAGTATAAAAATTATACTAAGGATTTAATTCAAGCTTTTAAAGATGGTAAAAATTTAGAGGATGCTATCTCTTTAGCGCCAAATACACTTTCTAAAAACAGAGTGTTTGAAAATATTGATGGCATTAAATTTTTAAATCATCAAGGAGGTTGCGGTGGTATTCGCCAGGATGCAGCTGTATTAAGCAAACTATTAGCTGCCTATGCTGATCATCCTAACGTTGCAGGTATTACGGTGTTGAGCCTAGGTTGCCAAAATTTACAATTGTCTGATTTTGAAAAAGACATTAAAGATCGTAATCCTCATTTCAATAAACCAATTTACATTTTTGAACAACAAAAATCATTGAGTGAGCCTGAATTAATTGCTTCTTCCATCCAAGCAACTTTTAAAGGGTTAATTGAAGCCAACAAACAAAAGCGTGCTCCAGCAGGACTAGACAAATTATGTTTAGGGGTGAAGTGTGGGGGTAGTGATGGATTTAGTGGTATCTCTGCAAATCCTGCAGTAGGGTATTGTGCCGATTTATTAGTGGGATTAGGTGGAACTGTTTTGTTAGCGGAGTTTCCTGAATTATGCGGAGTTGAACAAGAATTAATTAATAGAACTATCAATCCAGATGCTGCAAATAAATTTATTCATTTAATGAAATCATACTCTGATTCAGCATTACAAGTAGGATCCGGTTTTCATATGAATCCATCTCCAGGAAATATTAAAGATGGATTAATTACGGATGCCATTAAAAGTGCAGGTGCTGCTAAAAAAGGCGGCAACTCTCCAGTAGTTGATGTTTTAGATTATACCGAGCCAGCTACAAAAAAAGGATTGAATTTAGTATGTACTCCTGGCAATGATGTGGAAGCTACCACTGGAAAAGCGGCTGCAGGTGCGACACTTATTTTATTTACTACAGGATTAGGAACACCAACTGGCAATCCTGTTTGTCCAACTATTAAAGTAGCAAGTAATTCTGCATTGGCAAAAAGAATGGCTGATATTATTGATATTGATAC
>CAIQQR010000114.1 GCA_903874055.1 uncultured Bacteroidota bacterium
TCCAAAGGTGATGTAGCAAATTTCTTTGTTCTTATGGAGGAGAAATATGGCAATCACGCATTTAATAAAAGTTTCACAAGCCTTACCTCCTTTTTCAATTTTTTAATTGATGTAGAAGATTTATTGCTCAAAAACCATTTTAAAAACTGTATCAGGAAACCCATACCTAAAGGGAAATCAATTACAATTACTAAATCCGAATTTGATAAAATCTTATCAGCAATAGATACAGCACCACCTAAATATAAAACCACTCATAAAGGAAGGATGGATAATGTATATTACCCATGGCTAAAACATGCTTTTAGATTATTCCTACATATTGGTGGCAGACGAGAAGAAATATTAAATTTGAGGTGGTCTGATGTCTATGAAACTGACCAAGGGACTAAATTATTTATTATTAGGAACCTAAAAGTAGAAAGGATGTTTAAAGACGAGGATGTTGAGATGAAATATGCTCCTATTGGAGTTGACCTAATGGATTTACTTATTGAAATGGGATATGATCAAAAGAAAGACACCGATGATAAGTTGATTGATCCAGAAAACCTTTTTACCAATAATACCTTAAAGGAAAAATTATCTGATGCTTTTACACACTATCGTAGATGTGCGGGTATTGAAAAGAACTTTACATTAAAACACCTTCGCAAAACATATTTAACCTGGGTTAAACAAACCATGGGGGAAAGAACCAACAAACTTTCTTCACACTCTTCTATGCAAGTTTTGAAAGATCACTACCTTGACCCAACCATCATAGATGCTATTGAAATTGCTGCTCTAAATGTAAAAATCTTTGGGTAAAAAGTTAGCGCAACAACCTAGCGCAGAACGAAAAAACCACCTAAAAATTAATTCAAGTGGTTCATTATCAATATCTTAATACAGAAAAACATATTAAATAAAATCATTATGAGCCCGACGAGCTACCGCTGCTCTACCTCGCGATGTTTGGACGGCAAAGTTACGCCAATATTACGAGTTATCCAAGTTTATTAGGAAGAATATGGAATAATCCCAGCGCTATTTAATTAATTACTAATTTTGAGGCATAAACAAGCTTTATGAAGTCATTAAAACTATTCTCATTAACCTCTTTTATATTTTTAACCATGGGCGCTTCTGCTCAAACACAAGCATTTTCTGTAAGCCTGGGAGCTGGATTTTCCACTTTTAGTGCCAACAATAATGCTAAATCTTCTACAGGATTAGGTGCTGATTTGACGGTTAGAACTGATTTTTCTGAAACGGTTCAGGGCTTTGCTCAAACAGGTTACAACGCTTTTTTAAGTAATGGATACAATGTTGCATTTATCCCCATGTTGGTGGGAGTCAACCTAAAATTGTCTGGCTTCACCCCAGGTTTTGGAATTGGTTATGGTAGCTCAACAGCTGGTGGATCAAGTACTGGAGGTTTTACTTATAGCCCTCAAATTGGTTATAGTTTTGATAAGTACCAACTAGTTGCACACTATACTTCGACTAATTTAAATACAGGTGCTGCCAATAATTGGAGCATCGCTGGTATTAAACTGCTTTACAAATTAAAGTAAACTCCTCCCCCTTTCTAATTTAAGATTAATTTCTGTGTCTTATATTGGAAGCGCCTGAACTATTGCTTTGACTAACATTTGCCTCCCCTTTGTAATTGATATTACTAGCGCCGGAAGCTTCCGCTTTTAATAATTGACTCACATTCACATTGGCCGTGCTTGCGCCTGAAACATGAACGATTGCCCCTTTAACATTTAAGTTAAATAATTTAGCATCGCTTGCACCTGATAATTCTACGCTTAAATCATCGGCAGCACCATTTAAATCGGCATTACTCGCCCCCGAACCATCAATTGAAATTGACTTTGCAACAAATTGCCCTTTGCACTCAGAAGCTCCAGATAAATTTAGCGAAACAACTCCCCCCTCTATATCCCCTCTTAAATCACTCGCACCCGATAATTTTATTTTAAGTTTTGGTGATTGAATTTTATTTACCAAGTGAATATTGGTGGCGCCTGAGCCTGTAATGGCTTCTACATCCTTTGTACTCACGTATGCTTTTGCATTTACATTACTCCATTTTTTCCAAGACCACCAACCCTCTTGATCAGACATTCTAATAATTAAAGTTCCTCCTATTACTTCTGTAACAATTCTATCTCTACTCTCCCCATCTTTAGCACTCACAGCTACCTCATTTGCATTTGACTGAGTCAAATAAAGATCAATAGCACTTGACACTTTTATAGAAGAAAATTCAGCAACACGTCTTAATTGCGCATGATCATCATGGATAACAGCTGTTTTTTGTGCATTTGATAAACTAGCGATAAACACTAGTATCATAAGTAGGCTTCCTTTCATTGTATGGGTTTTATATCGTATAACGAAACAAGTAAATTAAAGTTACAGTTGGTATATTAAATTATCCTTTTTAGTTTTGTACCGTCCTCGGGGTGCTTTAAAAAGCTGAGATAAAACCCGTTGAACCTGAACAGGGTAATTCCTGCGAAGGGAAGGTACCGCACTTTTCGTGCACTTCTCATAGCTTATTATTCCTGTTCCCATTTTTAACTTTAAAATTTAGTTATGACTAAGTTATTGGGAACAATTGCCTCATTTTTATTGCTTGCCCCTGCATTTGGGCAGCAACCAAACAAGTCCTTATCAAATAAGGATAGTATTCAACATTTTACAGATAGTATTAGAACCCTTCCCCCATTGGAAATTAAATCTGTGAGAGTTAGCGACAACAGCCCTTTTGCAAAAAGCAATGTAAGCGCTACTAATATTGCACAAGTGAATTTAGGACAGGATCTTCCTTTCTTAATTCAAAACACACCATCAGTGGTGGTAAATGCGGATGCTGGGACAGGCATTGGCTACACAGGCATCCGAATTAGAGGGACCGATGCCACAAGAATTAATGTTACGTTAAATGGAATTCCCTATAATGATGCGGAAAGTATGGGTACCTATTTTGTGGACTTACCCGATTTTAGTTCAAGTGCCAACAGTATACAAATACAAAGAGGCGTAGGGACTTCAACCAATGGAGCAGGTGCTTTTGGAGCCACCATTAATTTAGCAACAAATGATTACCGACCAAATAAATACTTGAGTCTTCAAAACAGTATCGGCTCTTTTAATACCAATAAAAACAGCCTTTTATTTGGCACGGGCTTAATCAATAATCATTTTACAATTGACGGTCGCTTTAGTAATATTACCAGCGATGGATATATTGATCGTGCAAAATCTGATTTAAAATCATTTTACGTAAGCACTACTTATTGGGGAGATCATAGTTCACTTAGATTAAATGTTTTTTCAGGTAAAGAAAAAACTTACCAAGCTTGGTATGGTGTACCTGAAGATAGTTTAACAACACATAGAACTTTTAATCCCGCAGGTACTGAAAAGCAAGGCAGCCCTTATAATAACCAAACGGATAATTACACACAATCACATTATCAATTATTTTTTAATCAGGCAATCAACAACAATTTAAAATGGAATACCGCTGCTTTTTTCACTAAAGGACGTGGCTATTATGAGGAATATAAAGCAGGTGTTAATTTAAGTGACTACGGCATTAATTTAAATATTGGAAATGCAGTAGATGTAGTAAGAAGAAGATGGTTAGACAATAATTTTTACGGACAAATCGCTTCTTTATCTTACGAAGAAAATAAAAACAGAATAGCTTTTGGTGGGGGCTGGAATATTTATGAAGGTCAACACTTTGGTAATCTCCCTTATGGTATTCCTTCCATTAGTAGTTTAAATGTTGTTGGAAAAGTATATTACAATAACAATGGTGTAAAGAAAGAATACAATAGTTATATCAAATGGGAACATCAATTAACGAATCAACTAACTAGTTTTTTTGATGTACAATTTAGACATGTACAACATACGATGAATGGTTTTGATGCAAATCCCGATTTAGTTGTTGATAGAAAATTCGACTTTTTTAACCCAAAAGCAGGACTTAGTTATAAATCAGGAATTACCACCTATTATGCTAGCGTGGCTATTGCACATAAAGAACCCAATAGAGATGATTTTGAAGCTGGCATAACCCAACAACCTAAGCAGGAAGTTTTATATGATTGGGAAACTGGCTTTAATAGCAAGTTCACAAATTTTAACTGGGGAGTGAATTTATATTACATGAACTACAAAGATCAATTGGTATTAACTGGCAAAATTAATGACGTAGGATCTTATACCAGAACCAACGTGCCCAATAGTTACAGAGCTGGCATTGAAATAGAAGAAAGCTGGAAAATAAACAATCAATTTTCAAGCATTGGAAATATCACATTAAGTAAAAATAAAATTGCTGACTTTACTGAATATTTTGATGATTATGATAATGGAGGACAGGCTTCAATTAAACATCATAACGCAGATATTACACTATCTCCAAACACTACCGCATCTCATAGCATTAACTACCAAGCAAGTAATAATTTAACAATTACTTGGACAAGCAAATATGTTTCAAAACAATACCTTGACAATACACAAAATGAATCAAGAACATTGAAATCCTATTTTTTAAATGATTTAAATGCTGCTTTGAAAATAATAACTAGAAAATCATGGAATGCAACTTTGCAGTTTTATGCAATGAATTTATTGGATGTAAAATATGAGCCTAATGGATATACGTACAGTTATATATATGGCGGAATGACAACTACTTCAAACAATTATTTCCCAATGGCAGGTAGAAATTTTTTAGCAAGTTTAAAAATTGACTTGAAATAGTAAATTCAAAAAAATAACTAATTAAAGTCATCCTATAAAAAAGGAGAACAATATTGTTCTCCTTTTTTATTTTATCTAACAATCAATTAGTTAAAATTAGCGACCTATTTATCTAATCCTTTTATGAATTTGATTAAACCAGTAAAGTATGTTTGTTGATCATCATACATAGACATATGTGAACCTTTTGAGCAATACAAGTATTGACCGTTTGGTACTAATTTCGCAATTTCTTCCATTGCTTTTGGATCCATTGTATCAAACTCCCCTCCGATACTTAATACCGGCACTTTAATTAAATGTAAATCAGGTTTACGATTCCAATCTCTTAAACTTGCATTGCCTACAATACCAAATTCAGATGGTCCTTGCATTTGTAAGTATAATGGAAAATTTAATTTAGCAAATGCACGTTTAACTGGATCAGGCCAGATGGCAGGAGGCATTCTCAAAATATGTTCAGGATAATAATTGTCTTCAATTAATTTTAAATACACTGGATTGGTATAATCTCCCTTTGCTTCATAGGATCTGATACTTGCCAAAATAGCAGCGGGCAACTTTGGTCCCAATACATTATTCGCATAAGCATTATACTCAGGAACCGATGGCACCATGTTTGATATTACTAAGCCTTTTAAATTGTTTTGGTATTTTAAAGCATATTCTGTTGCCAAAATTCCTCCCCATGAATGTCCTAATAAAATAAAATTAGAGGAGTCCATACCCAAGGCTTTTCTAACTGTCTCTACTTCCTCAACAAAATGATCAATTGTCCATAATGTTGAGTCCTTAGGATTATCAGAATAAGCAGAACCTAATTGGTCATAATAATAATACTCAAATCCTTCCTGCGGGAAAAATGAATCAAAGCATTCAAAATATTCATGGGTAGCACCAGGCCCCCCATGCAAAAGCAACACTTTAATTTTAGGATTATTTCCTACACGTTTAGTCCACACATTAAAAGTGCCCTTTGGCGTTTGGACAGGTATCATTTGAACACCGCCAGACAAGATATCTTTTCGTCCTGTGGTATCATGGTAACTAGCTTTATTATTAGATGTGCCGCTATTACAAGCACTTAATAACAAAATACCTAAAGCAAAAAACAAAGATGTAATTCTCATAGATTATTTATTATACCTAAATATAATATACAATCTAATAAATTGATGAATTTGTTGAATCAATTTGGCAACTAACCAGGAAATTGTTCCTGCCAAGCCAACATACCACCAGTGACGTTAATAACGTCCTTAAATCCGAAAGGCTCAAGCATTAAGCAAGCTTGCCCACTTCTGTTTCCACTACGACAATATACATAAACAGTTTCCTCTTTTAAGTGCTCTATTTCATCCACTTGCAATGCTTGTACCAAACCCAGCGGCAACAATTGCCCACCAATATTAAAAGCTGCATGCTCATGTGGCTCACGCACATCTACTAAATTTAAATTTTCACCTGCATCAATTTTAGATTTTAAATCTGCCACTGTAATTGTTTTCATAAATTTTATTTTACTTAATTGAATCTATTTTAGTTCTAACTGGAGCTGTTTTATCAATTACCAAATGTATGGTAGCTCCAGGCGTTGTTTTATTTTTCATTGGCATTCCTGCAGAATCCAATTGCATCAAAAATGGATTCGGATCTTGTCCAATCACAAATGCGCTTGCTGAATCTTGAATGGGGGAGTTGGAAGAAAAATTACCCACTAACAAACCTAAAGAAAGTATTTTTTCTTTAGCCATTGGAACTGTCAATCCAATTAAATCCGGCACTTCAATAGCACCACTAGCTGCCCCATCCCCCACTAAAAAACTAATCACTGTACCAGAAGGTATTTTTGAACCTGGCGCTATATTTGTTCCATTGGATAATTGATCAAGAATTACATTTTTATTTCTATCCGGCACCATGGTGATTGTTCCTAATCTTAATCCTAATACTTTTAGATAAGTCTCTGCACTTTGCAATGAAAAGCCAATCAAATTTGGCATATCAATTTGAGGAGCTAACACCCTATTAATTGTTAAATAAACTGTTCTCCCTTTTTTAACTACTTCATCTGGATCTGGTGTTTGTCTTAAAACCCCATTTCTCGCTAAAGTATCTACATAAATAGAATCCTGTAAAACAACATTGAAACCTAAATTTGATAAATTCTTTTGAGCAGCTGTAACATCCAAACCTATTACATTAGGCACTTTTGCAGTTTCTCCATTTCCAGTAATCCACCCTAATGAAAAGAAAAAAATGATACTCACCACCAACAATGCAGCAATACCCATTAAGATATTAAACCACAATGGCTTTTTCAATAATTTATCAACTGCTTCCATTAGTCAAACTTTAAATTAATTATTCTTAGAAATTGCATCTTCCACAATCGTTGCATAAAAATCAGTCAAATTCCAACCCATCGCTTTTACTTGTTGCGGAATAACACTTGCTTCACTTTGACCAGGCACGGTATTTACTTCTAACATATAAGCCTTACTTGCAGATTCGTCGTAAATAAAATCAATTCTTACCACGCCTCTACAATTCAAAGTAGCATACACTTTTTTGGCTGCCGATGTTAAATCTGCAAGCATCGTATCTGATATTTGAGCAGGAGTGATTTCTTTACTCTTGCCTTGGTACTTTGCCTCGAAATCAAAAAATTCATTTTCAGTTTGAATTTCAGTAATTGGTAGAACGGTAAGGATGCCTTTTGATTTAAAAACTCCAATCGTAAATTCTCTACCACTAATAAATTCTTCTACTAATACCTGCGTATCTTCCTTAAAAGCTTTTTCTAATGCTGGGGCTAATTCAGCTTCGGTATTCACTTTACTAATTCCCAAACTACTTCCTCCATTATTTGGCTTAACAAATACGGGTAATTTCAAATGCGCTAAAATTTGAGCTGGACTAGTTGGTACTTCTGCAAATAAATGCAAAGACTTTGCCACATGCACCCCACCAAAACCTGCAACAGCAACCGTATAACGTTTATTAAAAGTCAATGCTGATGTTGCCGTGTCACAACTAGTATAAGGCAACCCAATCATATCAAAATATCCTTGTAATTTCCCATCCTCACCTGGGGTGCCATGTATGCACATTAAGGCTACATCAAATGTTATTTTTTCTCCCCCCTCCTCAATACTAAAATCAGCTTTATTCACTGCCACTTCTTCACCAACAATATTTTCATACCACCAACCTGTTGGATGAATATCAATTAAATAAACATCATACACATTTTTATCCAATGCATTCATTACGGTCTTAGCACTCTTATAACTTATTTGTGCTTCTGAACTTAATCCACCTGTCACTAATGCAACTTTCTTTTTCATGATCAACTATTACAATTTCAAAAATAATACAAATAAAAAAAGGGAAAAACTTCCCTTTTTTTATTTTAGCACTAAGCGTGTAGTTTATCTTTTTTCGCTAACAATGCGTCTACCGTTTCTTGGTATAACTCATCGTGAACACAACAGTCTACAGGACAAACTGCAGCACATTGTGGCTCTTCATGGAAACCTTGACATTCGGTACACTTATTAGCTGTAATATAATAGGTGTCGGTAGCTATAGGAGCAAGTCTTGAATCTGCATCCACAGCTGTTCCATCTAATAAATTAAAACTTCCTTTTACTGTTGTGCCATCTGCGATAGCCCATTCAACACCACCCTCATAGATAGCGTTATTAGGACACTCTGGTTCGCAGGCTCCACAGTTGATACATTCATCGGTAATTTTTAATGCCATAAAAATAATTTAATAATTAGTGACGTACTTTTGCCTTACAAATATAAAGTACTCACATGAACATACAAGCAAGAATAGACGCTTTTTTTAGCCTTGGAGCCAAATATTTAACATCCCAAAATCCTACGTTTTTGGACGCAAAATGGAAGGCCAACAATCAAAATGCTTGGTTTTTGCCTGAATTTATTGACCAATCCACAAAACAGATTGTAGAACAGTTTTTACAAAAAGATGCTTTAGCAGCATGGACCCGTTTATACCCTCGAATTTCAACTGAAAATACGAATCTCAAAGTGGGGATTGTAATGGCTGGCAATATTCCTATGGTAGGCTTTCATGATCTTTTAAGTGTACTAATTGCCGGTCATACTGCTATTGTTAAATTATCTTCAAAGGATACTGTGTTAATGCAATATGTGATAGATGCTTTGAAAGAAATAGATCCTGAATTCGAATCCCTCATTATCGTTCAAGAACAGCTTAAAAATTGTGATGCTTATATAGCTACAGGCAGCAATAATGCAGGTCAATTTTTTGATCAGTATTTTGGCAAATACCCAAACATCATTAGAAAAAATAAAACATCGGTAGCCATATTAGATGGTTCTGAAACCCAGGCTGAATTGGATTTACTTGCCGATGACATGATGCTCTATTTTGGAATGGGATGCCGAAATGTGACACAGGTTTGGGTACCTACAGGCTATGATTTTATTCCTTTAATCAATGCTTTAAAAAAGTATAGTTATTTGGCCGATCAACATAAATTCAAGCATAATTACGATTATCAGTTAGCCCTGTTATTGATGAATCGTCAATTTTATATGGATGCAGGTGGTATATTAATGAGCGAAAATACATCCCCTTTTGCAGCCATCTCTCAAATACATTATCAATTTTATGAACCCAGCCAATTGCCAAACTTAAACCCACAAGACATTCAATGTATTGTGGGAAAAACTGGACTTGCTTTTGGTAGTTTACAAAAACCAAACCTAAGCCAGTATGCCGACGGGGTTGACACACTGGAATTTTTGTCAACTTTAGCTGGTTAGATACCGAAATTTTGACATAAACGAACACTTTCGTAAATATTTTGTTAAATCCTTTTTTGGAATTTTGTGACAAAGTTTCGGATTTGTTAATTTGTAAAAGTATTGGTATAGGAATTGTAAAAAATAATTAAAACCATCAAAATAAATAAACTATGAACCTGAATTTTAAGAATGTGTTGGCCATTATTGGCATTAGCGCTTGTACAACACTAGTGAGCATTTGGGGCTTTACTAGATGGAATAAAACAAGTGGCAGTTTTGAAAATAATGGAAAGCTTCCTGCTAATTATGCAAATTTTATGAATGGTGTAACTCCAGGATCTACCGTTGACTTTACACCTGCAGCCAATGCAGCTTCCCCAGCAGTGGTGCATATTAAAACTAAAACAAACGCAAAAAAAGTAGACAATAGTAACCAACCTCGTCAAAGAAATCCATTTTTTGATTTTTTTGGGGATGATAATTTTGGAGACTTTTTTGGAGGCCCAAGAATTATTCCAGAACAAAGAGCAAGCGGAAGTGGCGTGTTAATTACCGCAGATGGATACATTGTAACTAATAACCATGTGGTAAATGGCGCCGATGAATTAACCGTTACATTAACTAATAAAAAAACCTACAAAGCAAAAGTAATTGGAGCGGATCCCAGTAGCGATTTAGCAGTTATTAAAATAGAGGAAAGCGGACTTCCTTATTTAGTGTACGGAAATAGTGACGAAGTTAAATTAGGCCAATGGGTACTTGCAATAGGATACCCCTTAAATTTAGATGTAACCATTACTGCAGGAATTATAAGTGCAAAAAATAGAAGCATTGATATTAATTCTCGCCAATCTGATAAACCATTAGAGTCCTTCTTGCAAACCGATGCAGCAGTGAATCAAGGCAATAGTGGTGGTGCACTTGTTAATACCAATGGAGAACTTGTTGGTATTAACTCTGCAATCATGTCCCCTACTGGTTCTTATGCTGGTTACTCTTATGCAATACCTGTAAATATTGTAAAAAAAGTAGTAACCGATATTGTGAAATTTGGAACCGTTCAAAGAGCATATTTGGGTGTTTCCATGGCACAAGAAGAATTATCAGACGAACAAATTAAAAAATTAGAAACTGATTTAAATGTAAAATATAAAGCAGGTGAAGGTGTTTTAATTACAAGTGTACTTGATGGTGGTGCTGCAAAAGCTGCTGGATTTAAACCTGGCGATGTAGTTACTAAATTTAACAATGCCATTATTAAAACAGCTCCTGAATTACAAGAACAAGTATCTAGATTTAAACCAGGCGATAAAGTACCTGTTACCCTAAAACGCAACGGAAAGGAAATAACAATGGAAGTTATTTTAAAAGCAAAATTGGGAAGTACCGATTTATCCAAGAGCAGTAAAATGGCCGAAAAATTAGGTGGCAAATTAGAAACAGTAGATAAAGCCACGGCTCAAAAAAATGATATCGAAGGTGGAGTTATAATAAAGGAATTAGGTTCTGGCGTATTAAGCAAAAGCCGCATTGAAAAAGGATTTGTAATAACTAGTGTGAATGATGAAGAAATTAAAAACATTGAAGACTTTTATGAAGCCATTAAAAAATCAAACGGCAGTATTAAACTTTCCGGATTTTATCCTGGCTATTATGGCAACTATGCATTTATGCTGAATTTGAATGATTAGTAGCTTATTCATAAAAATATCTGCTATTTAAAATGCCCTCGAAATATCGAGGGCATTTTAAATTATTTCATGCTTTGCCAAAGCGCCTCTTTGTCCATAAGGCTCATTTTAGCCAAGTCTAAGCTATGTTCATTAGCATAAGTTTCCATGAGTTCAAAGCGATGCTTGAACTTTTTATTGGTTTTTTCTAAGGCAGTTTCGGGATCTATATTTAAGAAACGTGCATAGTTGATCATACTAAATAAAACATCTCCAAATTCTTGCTCCATTTTTTCTTGGTCATTGGCAGCTATTTCTGCTTTTAACTCTCCTATTTCTTCTTCCACTTTATCCCATACTTGTTCTTTGTTCTCCCACTCAAATCCCACATGTTTTACTTTCTCTTGAATTCTTAATGCCTTAACCATGGATGGTAAACTATTAGGCACCCCACTTAAAATTGTTTTATTACCCTTACCTTCTTGTAATTTTAATTGTTCCCAATTTCTCTTGACATCATCATCATTCTCTACTTTAACATCTCCATAAATATGTGGATGTCTATGTATTAATTTTTTAGCAATTCCTTCCATCACTTCATCTAATGTAAACTTTCCTTGCTCCTTACCAATCTTCGCATAAAACAATACGTGCAACATAATGTCTCCTAGCTCTTCTTTAATTCCATCCCAATCTTCCTCTACAATGGAGTCCACTAATTCATATAATTCTTCAATGGTATTACTACGAAGGCTATGAATGGTTTGTTTTTTATCCCATGGACATTGCGCACGAAGTGTGTCCATGATATCCACTAATTCCAAAAAACGCTGGGACATTAAATCTTTGTTCATAATTATATATTAAAGAGAGAAAGTAAAAGGAATGTAACCATCAATCCCGACATGAGTACTAATGTCAAAATGTTTAGGATTAAGAATTTCAAAATCGTTTTGGATCGGGATTGATGAAAATGATTACGCAAAGATTTGTACAAATAAAAGAATAGTATAAAAGCAACCAATGAATCTAACAAAGTAAATGACTTATGCATAAACAATTCATATACATCATCAATTATTTTTACTACAAATAAAATAATAAAGAATGCACAATATAAATGGATGCTAAATATTAAATGATCCACAAAAAAATGTTCTTTATTTCGTCGATATAAAATCCAGACAAAAAAAGCGAAAATGGGTAAGGAAATATACAATATGCGAGAAAAGTAATGTTTAAATTGCTCAACGACTGCCTTTCCTATTTCAATTTCATCTCCTTTATATTTTTGTGATAAATGAATTTGTTGTTTAACCAACTTATCTACTAACCAATTTGCCCTTTTGGTAACTGGTAACTTATTTTGATCAGCTTCATAAACCTCAAGGCTTTTGTAATTAAAGGTATCCTTGCCAATTTGAAATTTAAAGTCATTTATTTTCTTTTGTGCACTATCTAGTTTTTGCTTTGGAACTTGTGCTGCTACTTTAGCATTCACTTCTTTTTTAAAAGATTCTGAATTATTTGATTCACCTGTAAATATGAAGAATAAAAACACTGCAGAAACAAATAAATACATTCTAATGGGGTGCAAATAAGTGGCGCGTTTCCCATCCATGTAATATTTGGTTAAACTCGCTGGCTTTAATAATAGCAACTTTAATGTTTTCCATAACTTCCCGTCAAAATGTGTTAAGTCTTCAATAAAGTGCATTATTAAGTGCCATACACTTTCTTTCACTTCTACATTTTCCTGACCACAATGTTGGCAATATCTACCTGCTACTTGCGTATTACAGTTAAGACAATTTTTTTCGATTCGTTCTTTTAAATGTGACATAGGTACTGCTAAGATACAAATTTTGGGACTGCCTGCTTCCATCAGACGCTCGTTCGCGTCTTCTTATTCGTCGTCTTCCCCATCAAGTCGGTTTTGCCCAAAGCCTTTCAATTAAAATGCGATGCATTTTAACGGGACTGTCGACTCATTTCATTCGTCGTCTTCCCCATCAAGTCGGTTTTACCCAAAGCCTTTCAATTAAAATGCAGCGCATTTTAATTGTCTTTTTTTATGCTCCCCAACTTTCGAAAGCAAGCTTTAGGCGTTGTGTCGCATAAAAAAAGCCTCTCAACTTTCGTTGAGAGGCTTTGTGCCTCAGGCGGGAATCGAACCCGCACGGGCGTTGCGGCCCACAGGATTTTCTTACTACTATGGTTTTCACCACCCTACACCGGTTTGTAGTCTGGACTATGCCTTCACCATATCTTTCGATTTAGGTGCTCCGTGTCTAGTCTCTACACGTTCCCTTTCGGGCTTCGCTCGGTATTCCCA
>CAIQQR010000115.1 GCA_903874055.1 uncultured Bacteroidota bacterium
ACTCATTCCTCGCTCATTCATCATTTTTCTTAGATTAATTAAGCCGTAACGCATTCTTCCCAAAGCCGTGTTAATACTACAGTTGGTCATTTGTGCAATCTCTTTAAAACTTAAATTAGCGTAGTGTCTTAATACAATAATTTCTCTTTGCTCTTCCGGCAATAAATCCACAAGTTCCTGAATATTACGATGCGTTTGTGAACGTGTCATTTTATAATCAGCAGGATGATCGGAGTGCTTAATAATCTCAAATAAATCCTGATCGTCGCTTGTTTTAATGGTTGGTGTACGTTTTACTTTTCTAAAATGATCTACACAAAAATTATGTGCAATACGCAAAGCCCAAGGCAAAAATTTACCTTCGTCATTGTATTTATTTTGCTTTAGGTTATTAATTATTTTAATAAAAATATCCTGAATTAAATCCTCGGCTAAATAACTATCCTTCACCATAAAATTAATCGCATTAAAAATTCTTTCTTGGTGGCGATCAATTAAAGCATCAAAAGCGCGTGTGTTTCCTTGCTGAAATAGTTGAATTAATTCGTTGTCGGTGAGCTGTACGGTTTTGTTCATTTTTGTTTTTTAAAGGTCTTCGAAAGCTAAGTAAGGGTGTACTTAGTTGGGTTAGTATTGGAAAATTACCACCAAAAACAATTCATATTTCATTTGTTGAAAACGAAATTTAAGGCTCGAGGATATCCACATTATTTAGGTGCAGGATATTTAAAAAGAATATCGCTTTTGGTACAACCAATTGCAATGGAATATGTTATTTTGTAGTATGGCAACAGCTAAAAAAGGAAAAGACTCCATTGAGGTAGTAGGTGCAAGGGTACATAATTTAAAAAATGTATCTGTTGAGTTTCCGCGTGATGAATTTATCGTGGTTACTGGGGTTTCGGGTAGTGGAAAGTCGTCCTTAACTATTGACACTTTGTTTGCCGAAGGCCAAAGGCGTTATGCAGAAAGCCTTTCTTCCTACGCACGTCAGTTTATGTCACGCATGGGTAAACCGGATGTGGATTATATTAAGGGCCTTTGTCCAGCTATTGCCATTGAACAAAAAGTAACTACTCGAACCCCGCGCAGTACAGTGGGGAGTATGACAGAGATTTATGATTATTTCAGGGTGTTTTTTGCGCGTATTGGCAAGACCTATTCACCCATTAGTGGCGAGGAAGTAAAAAAACATGATGTGCAGGATGTACTTTCTTACATTCAAAAAGGGAAGGCCGGTGATAAAATGGTGATTCTGGTTCCATTTAAGCAACAAGCTAAAAGAGATATTGCAGAGGAGTTAAATATTTTAGTGCAAAAAGGATTTACCCGTATTTATTTGAGGGCAGCTAAAATGGAATCTGAAATCTTAAGAATTGAAGATGCTTTGGAACTCACCAAAACCGATCTTTCAAAAAAAATAAAAGCACATGATGTATTTGTTTTAATAGATAGAATTATCGTAAAAGATTTTGACGAGGATGATATACACCGTTTAACCGATTCTATTGGGACTGCCTTTTATGAAGGCGAAGGCATTTTGTGGGTAGAAAAAAACAACGACATTTTACAAGACTTTAATAATAAGTTTAGTTTGGATGGTATGGAATTTGATGAACCTACTCCTAATTTATTTTCATTTAATAATCCTTACGGTGCATGTCCTACTTGTGAAGGGTATAGTCAGGTATTGGGCATTGACGAAAACTTAGTGATTGCCAATCCGTTCTTATCGGTTTATGATGGAGGCGTGGCACCATGGAAGGGCGAGAAATTAAGTTGGTGGAAGGATCAGTTTGTAAAGGAGGCAGGAAAAACAGGTTTCCCTATACATCAGCCTATCAATAAATTATCAAAGGCACAATACACGCAGTTGTGGAAAGGAACAGGGAAGGCATTGGGTATTGATGATTTTTTCAAAGATGTGGAAGCACATTTATACAAAGTACAATTCAGAGTGTTGTTAAGTAGATATCGTGGCCGTACCAGTTGCCCAGACTGTAATGGATACCGTGTGCGCAAGGAAGCCTTGTATGTAAAAATTGGAGGCATGCATATTGGAGAACTTTGTGCAATGCCTGTGCGTGAATTACAACAATGGTTTAAAGCATTAAAGTTATCTGCACACGATGCAGAAATTGCAAAGCGTATTTTAATGGAGATAGAACAACGCATTCAAACTTTAATGGATGTTGGTTTGGGTTATTTAACATTAAGTAGATTGGCTAATAGTTTAAGTGGAGGTGAAAGCCAAAGAATTCAACTGACAAGATGTTTAGGAAGTAACTTAACCAACTCTTTGTATATATTAGATGAGCCAAGTATTGGACTGCATTCAAGAGATACAGAAAGACTAATTGCCGTTTTGCAAAATTTAAGAAACTTAGGGAACACGGTAGTGGTAGTTGAGCATGATGAGCAAATTATGCGCAAGGCCGATCATATCATAGACATGGGACCACTCGCAGCACACCAAGGAGGAGAAGTAGTGGCAGTGGGCAATGCAGCGGAATTGATGAAGGATAAAAAAAGTTTGACAGGCAAATATTTAAAGGGCGAACTATTTATTCCAATACCTGCAAAAACGCGACCAGCAAAACATTTTATAAAATTACAAGGAGCGCATTTGCATAATTTACAAAATGTAGATGTTGATTTTCCTTTACAAAGTTTATGTGTAGTGAGTGGAGTGAGTGGCAGCGGCAAAACAACCCTTGTTAAAAAAGTATTGTACAATGCTTTACTAAAAGCAAAGCAACAACCAACGGAATTAGTGGGAGGCTATGCCGATATTAAAGGTGATTTGCATTTAATTGATGCCATTGAAATGGTGGATCAAAACCCCATTGGTAAATCATCCCGAAGTAATCCTGTAACCTATATTAAGGCATATGATGCCATAAGAGATGTGTATTCCAAACAAGCGTTGTCAAAAATTAGAGGCTTTCTTCCAAAACATTTTTCGTTTAATGTAGACGGAGGCCGTTGCGATACTTGTAAAGGCGAAGGCGAGCAATTAGTGGAAATGCAATTTTTAGCGGATGTGCATTTAACCTGTGAGGACTGTGGCGGTAAGCGTTTTAAAGAATCGGTATTGGAAGTACATTATAAAGGAAAAAGTATTTATGATGTTTTGGAAATGAGCGTGGACGAAGCCATTGAATTCTTTAGCGAAGAAAAAAATATTGTGTTGGCAATAAGTCCATTACAAGAAGTGGGATTAGGTTATGTGAAATTGGGACAGAGCAGTAGTACCTTAAGTGGTGGTGAAGCACAACGTGTAAAACTTGCTAGTTTCCTTGGAAAAGGAAAAGCGAATCAAAAAATGTTATTCATATTTGATGAACCTACTACCGGTTTACATTTTCATGATATCCATAAATTATTAAAAGCATTCAACGCTTTAATTGATCAAGGGCATTCCTTAATAGTGGTGGAACATAATACCGATGTAATCAAGGCTTCGGACTGGGTAATTGACATGGGCCCCGAAGCAGGTGATGCCGGTGGAACGGTGGTTTATGCAGGTGTTCCCAAAGGTTTGGCTAAATGCAAGGCCTCGCAGACAGGGAAGTACTTAGGATAAATTCTATGTAACTTATTGAAAAACAATTGGTTGCAAATTTTAAATTTGTTTTTGCAAATTATTATGTCTTAAATTTATTGCAACTGAAAAATAGTTGCATAAATTTACATGACAAAGAAAGACAAACTACTGGAAAGATTCTTAAGTATACCTAAGGATTTTACTTACAACGAACTAAAGACATTGCTTAATAGTTTAGGCTATGAAGAGTGTCATCTTGGGAAAACATCTGGGTCGAGAGTAGAATTTTTCAATGCCCGTATTATTCACAAATTCAAAATTCACAAACCACATCCATTAAATATTATTAAGCATTATTTACTAGTATTTATTTTAGATGAATTAAAATCAAAAAATATTATATGAAAAATACATTAAACTATAAAGGATTTTTAGGTTCAGTACATCTTAGTGAAGAAGATGAGATGTTTTATGGCAAATTAGAGGGAATATCAGATTGTATTATGTTTGAAGGTGCTTCAGTTACTGAGTTGAAATCAATGTTTAAGGAGGCGGTGAATGAATATATTGAAGATTGTAAGCATCAAAATAAACCTTGTTTTAAAAGTTTTAAGGGTTCATTTAACGTTAGAGTAAAACCAGAAATGCATAAAAGGGCTGTACTATATGCAATTGAAAAGGGCATTAGCTTAAATCAATTAGTACAAAAAGCAATTGAAAGGGAGATTGAGGCAGCTTAGAAATTATTGAATTGATTTAGCGTAACCTATCCGCACTCTTTACTAAACGCTCGTCCTTGTAAATTTTAACCATAGCTAAAATTTGTAAAATAGGAATTATAAATAGTGCAAGGGAGGGCAGGGTGAAACCTCCTCCGGGATTGGCTATTACAACCTTATAAATAAAGTAGCCAATTAAAATAGATAATAAAAAATTTACAATCACCACTTTTAATTGCAACATACGGTTGCCATATAAAAAAATGGTAATGAAACTTAGGCAGGCACTAAATGCCAATGATATTAAAGTACTATACTGTGCACTACCATTAATTTCTAATGAAAAAGGAGTTGGAGTATAATAAAAAGGAAAGCGCAAAACCGAGAAGGCAGCTGCGCTTGCGAGTAATAACCAAATGCTTTGTATTCTTTGTATCATAGTATAAAGTTATGCTATTTTATTATCAAATAAAATAGCCCCTCCGGGAGGAGAGGCTATTAACTATAGTAAGTCCTTTTATATTTTAAGCGCCTAATTCAGGATACAATACAAATTGCTCCATGAATTTATTCACCTCTTTTTTAGTTTCCGCTAAGATAGTTTCGTTATCGGCATTCATTAATACTTTATCAATGGAGTCCACTACAAAAGGGATATGCCCTTCATTCATTCCACGTGTTGTAATAGCTGCCACGCCAAAACGAATACCCGAAGTTACAAAGGCCGATTTATCATCGTATGGCACCATGTTTTTATTAGCAGTAATATCGGCATGGCCTAAAACTTGTTCTGCTTTTTTACCACTAATATTTTTATTACGTAAGTCAATTAACATTAAATGATTGTCTGTACCACCACTAATTATTTCATATCCTTTTGCTACAAAGGCTGCCGCCATAGTTTGTGCATTTTTTTGCACTTGCTTTGCGTAAACTGTAAAATCATCAGATAAAATTTCACCAAAGGCAATTGCTTTAGCTGCAATCACATGCTCCAATGGTCCACCCTGTGTACCTGGAAACACCGCCATATCAATCACATTGGACCATAATCTTAAATTACCTTTTACATCTTTTAAGCCTAATGTATTTTCACCATCCTTTGCCATCATAATCACACCACCACGCGGTCCACGTAAAGTTTTATGGGTGGTAGAAGTTACAAAATGACAATGATTAAATGGAGAACTTAATAATCCTTTTGCAATTAATCCT
>CAIQQR010000116.1 GCA_903874055.1 uncultured Bacteroidota bacterium
CCATTGCTAAAGCTTTCATCAATATCTGCAGTGTAACCCGCTTTCGCTAAACGATGAATCACTTTATCAAAAATGCGCCTTAACTCTTGACGCTTTTTATACAATTGCATTCGAATTTTAGCCAAGTCTTCCGATGCATTGTCTTTTACATTGCCACGATCATCAATAATATCATCAATACTTTCAACAATTGTTTTTTCATAATAACTATCTCCAATCACTTCATACATATTTGCATATGCTTGCATTCGCTCCCCGTCAAACCATTTGAAAATATTACCAGTATGTTCAGTTAATCTGCGCACCAGCAACCATTGCTCCCCGGTTAATTGTGCACCAGGAATTCCTAATAATTTTAAGTCCTTTCTAATATCTAAAACAAAGTCAGTCGGGAAATATTGATTGGCAGATTTAATGTATTTATATTCCTCAGTTTGCTTTAAAGCAGTTTGAATATATTTTAGATGGGTATGAATGCGCATTTCCTGAACCAACTCCTTTCCAATAGTCGTTTGGCAATGCCCCAATAAAATGGCATTGATTTTATCAAATTCTAATTGGGTTAAGGCATTTTCAGGATAGACTCTCATATAATAGTTGGCTGCAAATTTACTTAAATAAACATTAACAGCATTTGAACAAATATAGGGGCAGATTGTTTTAAATTACACCCTCATACATAACTTATGAAAACAATAATTAGCGGATTTTTACTGATTACAGCATTTTTAGGCCTACAAGCCTGTGCTCAATCCAATAAAACCAATTTAAAAGACAAAAACCCAAAAAATATCGACATGACAAATACTGAAACTATTACGCTTGGATCAGGCTGCTTTTGGTGTACTGAAGCCATATATCAAAGATTAGAAGGGGTTGTTAAAGTGACTAGTGGTTATAGTGGCGGGCATATTGAAAATCCTACCTATGAACAAGTTTGTGATAAAACTACAGGACACGCCGAAGTTTGTCAAATTGTGTATGATACCACAAAAATTAGCCTGGATGATATTTTAGCTGTTTTTTGGAAAACACATGATCCAACCACGCCTAACCAACAAGGCAACGATGTAGGCCCTCAATATCGTAGTGCCGTTTTTTACCACAATGAACACCAAAAAGAAGTGGCTGAAAAATACAAAGCAGAATTAACAGCTGCCAAAGCTTGGGATAAACCTATTATTACTGAGATAACTGCTTTTACTAAATTTTACTCCGCGGAAAGCTATCACCAAAATTATTATAATAACAATACCTATCAAGGATATTGCAGATATGTGATAGGTCCAAAATTGGAAAAATTCGAAAAAGTATTTAAATCAAAATTGAAAAAAGAAGCCGATCAATAAGCGAAACAATAAGTATTTCTGTATTTTTAAAATCAACATTATTATTCACTATTTTTTATTGCTATGAAACAGTGCGCTATATTCTTTTCCCTATTCCTTTTGGTATTGTCGGCATCAGCTCAACCCATATTTACAAAAGCCGATACCCTTCGTGGAAGTTTAAATGAAAATAGAGATTGGTTTGATGTAAAAGAATACAGCTTAATCATAAATCCTAATATAGAAACAAAGAGTTTAGATGAATCAATTGTAACATGGGAATGTAAGGTTCTTAAGCGTACGAATAAAATACAAATTGATTTACAACAGCCATTGGTGATTGACTCCATTAAATTTAGTTCCTTAACTACTATTTCAAATTCAACATCGGCCTGGAACAAGCAACGAAAAATTAATTTCATAAGAGAAGGAAATATCGCCATTGCAGATATAGATACTACATTGTCAATTGGATCTACTTTTCAGCTTTCCATTGTCTATCATGGTAAACCACGTGAAGCAGTACGTCCACCATGGGATGGTGGTTGGATTTGGAAAAAAGATGCCAATGGAAAACCTTGGGTATCGGTTGCTTGTCAAGGTTTAGGCGCTTCGGTTTGGTATCCATGTAAAGACATCCAATCTGATGAACCTGATAATGGAGTTAACATGTTTTTAAAAACTTTTGACGGATTACAATCCTTAAGTAATGGTCGTGCAGTGCTTTTCGAACCCGGTTCAAATATGGATGGTCATTGGCAGGTGAAAAACCCAATTAACAATTATAATATTATCCCTTATATCGGCGACTATGTAGGTTGGTATGAAAAATACAAAGGATTAAAAGGCGATTTGGATGTACACTATTGGGCATTAAGAGAGGATTCTGCAAAAGCGCGCGTTCAGTACCAACAAGTACCACAAATGTTAAAGGCATTTGAATATTGGTTTGGCCCTTATCCTTTTTATGAAGATGGCTATCAAATTATTCAAAGTCCGCATTTAGGCATGGAACACCAATCCGCTATTGCCTATGGAAATAAATTTGCGAATGGATATTTGGGCCGCGATTTATCAGGATCAGGCTGGGGATTAAAATGGGATTATATCATCGTGCATGAAAGTGGACATGAATGGTTTGCCAATAATATTACCACTAAGGATATTGCGGATATGTGGGTGCATGAAGGGTTTACAAGTTATTCGGAAACCTTATTCACCGAATATTATTACGGCAAAGAAGCAGGAAATGA
>CAIQQR010000117.1 GCA_903874055.1 uncultured Bacteroidota bacterium
ATATTAATAATAATTTAAATTAGTTATTTTTTTTAACACTTCAAAAACAAAAAAAACCGCTAAGTGCGGGATTTAAAAATCATTAGCGTTATTTTTCAAGCCTTTAACTTTCAAAAAAGGCGCTGAAAAATAAAAAAATCCCGCACTTGGCGGGATTTAAATTCCAAAAGAGGAACCGTGGAGTCGAGGGGAGTCGAACCCCTGTCCAAACAATGTTACCATTGGTCTTCTACATGCTTATTGTTTTATTATTTGTCGGCGGTAGGCAGGAAAAACACAAACCAATCTACTACTTAGCTGAATGGTACTTAAATAGGAGGCACAGCCTACTCCTATCGCATCCCTTTTTGTTTTGATTAAGCTAAGAAGCGGGTAAAGGGCCTACCTGCTTGCTCGGCCATAATGGAAGTTAATTCACTGAATTAAGCAGCCATGGCGTAGTTTGTTTCGCCGTTTGATTGTTTGATATTCAGATTTAAGTGCTAATTATCCAACGCACTGCATGCTTACCCCAACCGCTACGCTTGCTGTCAAAACCATACGACCCCAAAGCTTATAAGTCGGGTAAAACTTATTAAGAACCTGTAAAATTACGATTTATTTGTCCAATCCCCAAAACATCTATTTGAATAAACGCCATACATCTAATCCTAATGCGTAAAACATTAAGCCAAACATAATTACCATGCCCACAATTTGAGCGTACTCCATGAATTTGTCACTAGGCTTACGTCCGGTGATCATTTCAAATAAAATAAATAAAGCATGTCCTCCATCCAATGCAGGAATTGGCAATACATTCATAAAGGCTAATATGATAGAAAATACTGCAGTTAAAGTCCAAAATTTATACCAATCCCACTCGGCAGGGAACGTATTTCCGATACTAATTAAACTACCTAAGGATTCATTTGCTTTTACTTTACCAGTAAATATTTGCTTAATACCTTGAATATAATTATCCAACGTAGTAAAACATCTTGAAGTGCCTTCTGGAATAGATTCAGTGAACGTATAATCGGTGTGTACTGTTTTGAAAATAGAATAAGGTAATTTTAAAAATAATCCTAACTGACCAGAAGCACTTACTAATGCTTTTACTTTTATCGTATCATCACCTCTTTTTGCAGTCACCATTACAGTGGAATCAGCGAATTGTTTTTTCAATGCTTCAAATTCATAACGATATTGAACCGATTGATCATTTATCATTAATAAAGTATCGCCTTTATAAAACTCAGTGCCACTCATGGTTACAGCCGACTTAGAAACAGAATCCACAATCACTGGGAAACGAGGTGTAACAAATGGAATAGACTTTTTAATTTTTGCCAATGAAGAAGATAATGTAGTTGGCACATTTAAAGTAACCACACTATCCCCTCTTTGAACTTGCATAGTTTTAGGATTTTCTAAAACTAATTTAGATTCTAATTGTTCAAAATTGGCAAGTGTTTTATTGTCTAATGAAATAATAATATCTCCTTCCTTCACGCCTACTGATTTTGCTAACTCACTTGCATGCACACCATATACTACATTCTTTGCTGGCAAATATTCTTCGCCCCAATGCCAAGTGATTCCAATAAAAATAACAATGGCTAAAATAATATTAACAATTACACCACCTAACATTACAATTAATCTTTGATAGGCAGGCTTAGATCTTAATTCCCAACTTTCAGGTGCTTTGTTTAATTGTTCGGTATCCATGCTTTCATCCACCATGCCTGAAATTTTCACATAGCCGCCAAATGGAATCCAACCAATACCATATTCAGTTTCCCCAATTTTCTTTTTCCAAAGACTAAATCCTGGATTAAAGAATAAATAAAATTTCTCTACTCTTGTTTTAAAAAGACGAGCAGGAATAAAATGCCCTAGCTCGTGCAAAACCACTAATATAGAAAAAGATAAAATAAATTGTCCCGTCTTCACACCTACTGCTGCAAAGTCAATTGCTAATAAAGTATACATATATTAAAGTTGTATTAAGGAAGCAGTATAACTACGCGCTTCACCATCTGTTTCAAAATAATCGTTTAATGTTGGATTGGAGATAAACTCAATTTTTTCTAAAGTGCGCTCAATCATATCGGTCATGTCTAAAAATCCAATTCTGTTTTTCAAAAATGCATATACTGCAATTTCATTAGCCGCATTTAAAACACAAGGCGTGTTACCTCCTTTGTTCATTGCATCCATCGCTAATTGTAAATTTCTGAAAGTGCGCACATCAGGTTCATCAAATGTTAATGTGTTGGGTTTATCAAAATGATATCTAGGAAATTCATTTTTTAAACGCTGCGGAAATGCCATTGCATATTGAATAGGCAATTTCATATCCGGAAGTCCCATTTGTGCTTTGATAGAACCGTCCTGAAATTGCACCATTGAGTGAATGATACTTTGTGGATGCACCACTACTTTAATTTGCTCAGGCGTTAAATCAAATAACCATTTTGCCTCAATCATCTCTAACCCTTTGTTCATAAGGGTTGCAGAGTCAATTGATATTTTTGCACCCATTGCCCAGTTAGGATGTTGCAATGCGTGATCACGTTTTACATTGGCTAAAAAGTTGGATTTTTTACCTAAGAAAGGACCACCACTAGCCGTCAAAATTATTTTTTCAATGGGGTTATTATTTTCTCCCACTAAACATTGAAATATGGCAGAGTGTTCGCTATCAACAGGAATAATGGCTGCTCCTTTTTCCTTTGCAGTGCGCATCACAATATCACCAGCAACTACTAAAGTTTCTTTATTTGCAAGTCCAACTGCTTTCCCTTTTTCAACTGCCGTAAGTGTAGGCGTTAATCCGGCAAAACCAACAATGCCAGCCATCATAAAATCATAACAATCCATCGCTGCTACCTGCTCCAATGCTTCTTCACCTGCAAATACTTTAATTGGTTTTCCTTCTAATGCTTTTTTTACAATTGCATATTTTCCAATTTCACCAATCACCACAATATTGGGAACAAATTGTAAAGCTTGTTCAATTAATAAAGATTCATTGGAATGAGCCGTTAACACTTCGGCAACAAATAAGTCAGGGTGCGCAGCAATTACTTCAAGGGTTTGTTTACCGATTGAACCAGTTGATCCGAAAATGGCAATTCTTTTTTGTTGCATCCAATGACTTTGTTGAGGCTTTGTAAATTAATTTACTTGCGGCTAAAATTACATTATTATTTCCTAATATAAGGGGTTAAGTCATTTGCAATGTTTCTGTCATTGCTTAATCTTGGCACTTTATTCTGTCCCCCTAATTTTCCTTTAGCCCTCATAAAATTGATAAAGGCATTTTTTTCAAGAGGTGAAATATGTAATGGTTCCAGGATATTGCCAACAATTAAATCCTGATAGTATACGTTTTTCTCACACATATATTCGTTTAGTTTTTTGCTAAACAAATCCATATTAGCTGGGGCTTTTTCAAATTCTATAAACCATTCGTGATAACTTTTACCTGCACCCTGCTGTATAAATGGAGCCACTGTAAATTCAACCACCGAAGCATTCATTTCGGTGGCAGCTTTTAACAAAGCCTGCTCCACCTCTTCTCCAATTACATGCTCTCCAAAAGCCGAAATAAAATGCTTAACTCTGCCTGAAACAATAATTCTATAAGGATCCAAGCTTACAAACTTTACTGTGTCGCCGATGCTATACCCCCATAATCCCGCGTTACTATTAATAATGAGTGCATAATTTTCGCCTAATTTAACTTCACCCAAACTAAATCGGGTTGGATTTTCATTGTGCACTTCGGCCAATGGAATGAACTCATAAAAAATACCACTATTGGTATTTAATAAGAGTCCCGAGTCGCCGCGCTGATCCTGAAAAGCAAAAAATCCTTCGCTTGCAGGGAATAATTCTATGGTATCAATTTCCTTACCAATGGTTTCAAATAATTTGGTTTTATAAGGCTCAAAGTTCACGCCACCCTGCACCAGCAATTGCAAATTGGGAAATAAGTCTTTAACCGGTTTGCCCGTTTTGGCAACTAAACTATCAAAATACATTTGCATCCAAGGAGGGATGCCACCAATTAAGCTCATATCCTTGCCCAAAGTTTCTTCTACAATCTTTTCTAATTTCTCTTCCCACTCCTCAATGCAATTGGTCTCAAAACTAGGCAATTGATTTTTGCGCAAATAGGCAGGAATATGATGATTCACAATACCGCTAAGCCTTCCTGTTGCAATGCCACCCACTCTTTCCAATTCGGGCGAG
>CAIQQR010000118.1 GCA_903874055.1 uncultured Bacteroidota bacterium
AACCACCACTCTGCTTTGTGCCTCGCCTAACCAATAAGCATCTTTACGCAAATCACAGCCGTTTGATGAAACTTCAAATCCTTTATTATTAAAGAAAGCTGATTCTAACAATGTTACGATCAATCCTCCTTCACTAATATCGTGTGCACTTTTAACCTTAGACTCTTTAATTAATTCAGTAACCAATTGTTGCAAATTAAATTCTTCTTCTAAATCAAAATAAGGTGCTTGAGAATGGGTAACTCCTTTTAATTTATTTAAGTATTCCGAAGAGCCAATATCGTTTCTTTGTTCACCTAATAATACAATAACATCCCCATCATTTTTAAAGTCTAATGTCATTCTATTATTCATATCCTCCACAATACCCACCATACCTATTGTTGGAGTTGGAAATACAGGACCGTCCGGATTTTGATTGTAGAAACTTACATTACCACCTGTTACTGGCGTATTAAATTTACGACATGCAGCACCCATTCCTTCCACTGCTTTAACAAATTGATAGTAAACTTCTGGATCATATGGATTACCAAAATTTAAACAGTTGGTCACACCAATAGGCTCACCACCACTACACACAATATTTCTTGCTGCCTCTGCAACCGCAATCATAGCGCCCTTTTCAGGGTTTGCGAAAACATATTTACTATTACAATCTACCGTCATTGCCAACGCCTTGCCTGTGCCTTTTGCCAAAACAATTGCTGCATCACTTGGTGCATTGGTGGAAGTATTGGCAGCACCCACCATACTATCATATTGATTATAGATCCAGCGTTTAGAGGCAATATTTGGAAGGTTTACCAACTCTTTTACAGTGGCTTTTAGGTTACTCGTGTCTGCAACTGAATTCATGTCAAATGCATTTACTTTCGCTAAGTAAGCAGGCGCTGAATATTCACGTGTATATTGCGGAGCACCACCACCTAATACTAATTCATAAGCAGGTAAAGCAGCCTCTAATTCGCCATGCATATAAAAACTTAATATGCCATCATCTGTTACTTCACCAATATTAGAACAAGACAAATCCCATTTTTCAAACACAGCTAATACCTCTGCTTCTTTTCCTTTTTGCACACAAATTAACATACGCTCTTGGCTCTCACTTAAAAGTAATTCCCAAGCTTTCATGTTTTGTTGGCGTGTAGGTACTTTATCTAAATCAATGCGCATTCCTACCCCACCTTTAGCACTCATCTCGGCAGTGGAACAAATAATTCCTGCTGCTCCCATATCCTGCATACCAACAATTCCGCCTGTCTCAATTACTTCTAAACAAGCTTCTAATAATTTCTTTTCTTGAAATGGATCCCCCACTTGCACTGCCGGTAATTCTTCCACACTGTCTGCAGTAATTTCGGCAGATGCAAAACTTGCACCACCAATACCATCCTTGCCTGTTGCACTACCCACAAAGAAAATCGGATTGCCTTTCCCTTCAGCAGTGGCACTCACTGTTTTACCAGCTTTTACAATACCTACGCTCATTGCATTAACCAAAGGATTGGTATGATAACACTGCTCAAAATATAATTCACCACCCACTGTTGGAACGCCAAAACAGTTTCCATAATGACCAATACCATGTACCACTCCCGCTAATAAACGTTGTGTTTTTTTATCTTCTAATTTTCCAAAACGTAAACTATTTAAAGAAGCTATTGGACGTGCACCCATCGTAAAAATATCTCTTTGAATTCCTCCTACTCCTGTTGCAGCACCTTGGAATGGTTCTAATGCACTAGGATGATTATGAGATTCAATTTTAAACACCACTCCATAATCATTTCCAATATCCATTAATCCGGCGTTCTCTTCCCCAGCAGCAACTAACATTCTTCCTCCATCTCGAGGTAAAGTTTTTAACCACTTAATTGAATTTTTATAACTACAATGCTCGCTCCACATGCCGCTAAAAGCACATAATTCAGTGAAATTAGGAGTACGTCCTAATTTTTGTTTTATTAACTCAAATTCTTCAGCTGTTAATCTTAATTGTTGGGCTGTCTTAACTGTTATTTCCATTTAAATAGAATTGTGCTTTTATAGATGTCGCAAAGGTACAAAATGGCTTGTTAAGCAATAACTTGAATTACCAACATATTTATCTCAAAATGTGCATCAAAATTGATCCAAACGCGGACCCATGGATTTTGAAAAAAATCAAATTATCTGAAAATCAATGAATTGTGCAAATTAGTCAAATTAATATATTTTATTATGTATATATTTTATACACAAATAGCTTATTATTTACACATTTATTGGTATAATTTGTATTTCTTACTTATTTTTGTACAAGAAAAGGGCAATTAAGCCATACATTAATTGTATAATTTATTTTTTTAATATTTAAACATTCGTACCATGTCTAAATCTAAATTGGAGTACATCTGGTTAGATGGTTACCGACCAACTCAGTCTTTAAGAAGTAAAACAAAAATTGAAAACAACTTCAGTGGTAAATTAGAAGATTGTGATATGTGGAGCTTTGATGGCTCTTCAACTGAGCAAGCTTTAGGCGGTTCTTCAGACTGCTTATTAAAGCCAGTATTTATTTGTAAGGATCCTCAACGTAAGGATGCCTACTTAGTAATGTGTGAGGTATTAAATGCTGACGGCACAGCACACGTTTCAAACGGTCGTGCAACTATTCAAGATGATGACAATGATTTCTGGTTTGGGTTTGAGCAAGAATATTTCTTATGGAATCCAGCAACTAATAAGCCATTAGGTTTCCCAGAAGGCGGATACCCTGGTCCTCAAGGTCCTTACTACTGTTCGGTGGGTGCTAACAATGCATACGGAAGAAATATTGTGGAAGAGCATTTAGATGTATGTTTAGAAGCAGGATTGAATGTAGAAGGTATCAATGCCGAAGTTGCTGCAGGACAATGGGAATTCCAAATTTTTGCAAAAGGTGCTAAAGAAGCAGGTGATCAAATTTGGGTAGCAAGATATTTATTAGAAAGAATTGGTGAAACATATGGTGTATCTATTAACTGGCATTGTAAACCATTAGGTACATTGGATTGGAATGGATCGGGTATGCACGCTAACTTCTCTAACACTACATTAAGAACTTGTGGCAAGAAAGAAATTTACGATATTATTTGTGAGTCTTTCCGTCCTTTTGTGAAAGAGCATATTGAAGTGTATGGTGCTGATAACCATTTACGTTTAACAGGTAAGCACGAAACTGCAAGCATTCATGATTTCTCATTTGGAGTATCTGATAGAGGTGCTAGTATTCGTATTCCAATTGGAGCAGTAGAAAAAGGATGGAAAGGATGGTTGGAAGATCGTCGTCCAAACTCTGCAGCTGACCCTTATAAAGTAGCAGCAAGAATTATTACTACAGTGAAAACTGCAAAAGTGTAATTGGCTTTAATAAGTAAGGTTTTTTAGAACAAGCATTCATAAATTGTGTTTTGAATTGTAATCCCCCAAGAAATTGGGGGATTTTTTGTGCATTAATGCTTACCTATTTACCTAATTGGTCATTATTTGGAGGTAAATTTGCTAATTACAATAAATAAAAATAAATAACATATGTCATTAAGAACCGATGCAGTAAATCATGTGAGCTATGGCACTATCAGTTCACCCGATATCAAAGGTGCTAAAATAACAGGCGTTTTTGGCGAGAATGTTTTTACTTTAAAAACAGCAAGAGAATATTTAAGTGACGAGGCTTATAAAAGTTTAACGGCTAGTGTGAGAGGAGGAAAGAAAATCGACCGCCAAGTGGCAGGACAAATTGCTTCTGGTATGCGCGCTTGGGCAGATAGCAAAGGGGTTACGCACTATACCCACTGGTTCCAACCTTTAACAGGAAGCACAGCGGAAAAACACGATTCATTTTTTACTTTAAAAGGAGATGGCACTGCCATTGAAGAATTTGAAGGTGCTGCTTTAATACAACAAGAACCAGATGCCTCAAGTTTTCCAAACGGTGGATTAAGAGCCACTTTTGAAGCAAGAGGTTACTCGGCTTGGGATCCTTCTTCTCCCCCATTTATTATTGAAATTGGCAATGGTAAAACATTGTGTATCCCTACCATTTTTATTGCATACACTGGAGAGTCTTTGGATTACAAAGCCCCTTTAATGAAAGCAGTAGAATCGTTAAACAAAGCAGCAGTAACGGTTTGTAATTATTTTGATAAAAATGTAACTAAAGTAACGCCGACACTAGGATGGGAACAAGAATATTTTGTAATTGACGAAGCATTGGTAAATGCACGTCCCGATATAGTTCAAACGGGTCGTACCGTTTTTGGATTCACGCCTGCAAAAGGTCAACAATTAGAAGATCATTATTTTGGATCAATTCCAGAGCGTGTGTATGCATTTATGCGTGACTTTGAAAATGAATCTTATAAATTAGGGATTCCTTTAAGAACAAGACATAACGAGGTGGCCCCTGCACAATTTGAGTGTGCACCTATTTTTGAGGAGGTGAATATTGCAGTGGACCATAATATTTTATTAATGGATGTAATGACAAGGATTGCAAAACGTCATCGCTTGGTAGTATTGTTACATGAAAAACCATTTGCTGGTATTAACGGAAGTGGCAAACATAATAACTGGAGTTTGGCAACAGATACTGGGGTAAATTTATTGGCTCCAGGTAAAACACCTAAGACCAACTTAATGTTCTTGACCTTCTTTGTGAACACCATTAAAGCAGTACATGATTACGCAGATATTTTAAGAGCTTCTATTGCTTCTGCTTCCAACGATTTCCGCTTAGGTGCCAACGAGGCTCCTCCTGCAATCATCTCTGTATTTATTGGCGAATACTTAACCAAAGTATTGAATGACGTGGAAAGCCGCGTAAACAGTAAGTTTGACGAGCAGGATGAAGCTATCTTAAAATTGGATTTACATAGAAGTATTCCAGAGTTAATGATTGACAACACCGATCGTAACAGAACTTCTCCTTTTGCTTTCACTGGAAATAAATTTGAATTCCGTGCAGTAGGTTCAACAGCTAACTGTGCATTACCAATGACAATTTTAAATACCATTGTTGCAGACACTTTAAATAAATTCTCAGAAGAAGTTGAAGCCTTAATTGCAAAGGGCGATAAAAAGGAAATTGCCATCATGCAGATTATCCAAAAGTATATTGTATCAAGTAAGAAAATTTTATTTGAAGGCGATGGTTACAGCGAAGCATGGCATAAAGAAGCAGAAAAAAGAGGTTTGCCTAATTTAAAAACAACACCTGTTGCTTTAGATGCGATGGTTACCGAAAAAGCTAAAAAAGTATTTTTAGAAAATGGCATTTATACGCATGCTGAATTAGAAGCACGTCATGAAATTGAATTAGA